>CAZJPU010000074.1:0-6879 GCA_964548105.1 Candidatus Woesearchaeota archaeon
CTGAATTAAGGATTGAAATGGAGTTTTGAAAAGGTTTTTTTTTGATTTATGTGTTATTAGAATTAGATTGACGAAAGATAATGTTCTTGTGTGTTAAGAGATATTAATGGTTTTAAGAGGATAAATAAATTTATAAGTTGATGATTCTGAATAATTTATATAGCCCCCTAGTGCAGTGGTCAAGCATAGCAGGTTCTGAACCTGTTGACCTAGGTTCGAATCCTAGGGGGGCTATTTTTGATTGTATGGTTTGAATAATAACACTTAAATAGAATTATTTCTTAAGATAATAAAGAGATGTTTAAAAATGCAACAATTGCAACCTCAAAACAAAAAAAAGGTAAATTGGGTAGTTCCTGTAATTATACTTATTGTGGTATTTTTAATAATAGTTTTGTTATTTGCGATTCCTTTTGGAATTATTTTTTTTAAAGCAAAAAGTCAATGTGGTAGTGGAGGGATGATTGTTGGAAGTATGAATAAAGGTTATTATTGTGTATATTCTTCAGTTTGTGAGAGTTGTCAAAATTATAGTGGATGTCCCGAATGTTCTGGTTTATGTGAAGGGAAAGGTAAAGTTGAAAGAGAAGGATATTGTGGTCCTGGAAGTATAGATTTAACTAATAAAATAAAAAGATATCCAAATGGGAGCTGGTATGCGGATATGGGTCCTATTCAATGTTATTGTTGCTGTGATGAGATAGAATAAAATGGGAAAGAAAAAATCTGTATATGTATGGGTATTAATGATTCTATTTGTAATTGGAATTGTTTTTAGTTTAATTAGTCTAATTTTTAATTTTATTAATGTTAAGACCTTACTTGAACCTGCTGCATTTTCTAATCCTGTTGTTAATATTATCGATTTAGTTCTTTCAATAATAGGACTGATAATAATGATAATTTTCTTTATCAAATTATATAATATTACACCAGATATAATTAAATGGACGCACATTACTTTTGGCTTTATGGTTTTAAGTTCTTTTCTTCAAGTCATATTAATCTTTTTTACTGCGGGATTATTAGCAATTCTAGCAATTATCCCTTTAATAATTGTTCTTGCAATAATTATTCCTATTTGGATAACATTTGCATTACATCTTAAAAAGGCTCAAAGAGAAGGAAAGATGGATTTTTCATAATTTTGTTATTGCTAATTAATAATTGTTTTTGATTATAATGATCTATTTATAATTCTGATTATGTCAAAATCATATAAAAAAGTCTGAAAGTTGGGTAATGAGGTTGCTATAACCACAAACCAAAAACTATCTACTAATAACCAAAATGCCCAGAGTTCGAATCCTAGGGGGGCTATTTTTTATTTATGGAAAATGTTTTTCTTAGTAACCCTACATTTTTACAAAAACAATAGATTTATAAATATGTAGGTATACTATATTTCTATGGTAGAAATTAAGAAAATTAAGAAAGGCAAGAATGAATATTTTTATATTGTGCATAGTTATAGGGATGGAAAGTCTGTTAAGAAAAAACAGTTTTATTTAGGGAATCGTATGCCTGCGAACGTTGAAATAAGGAAAAAAGAATTTATGCAAGAATTTTATAAAGAAAAATTTTTAGGAAGAATTGATGAGATAAAATCTAATTTTAATTCAGAGTATAGTAAGATGCCAGTTTCTGCAAAAGAGAAATCAAAAGAAACTTTTGCTGTTAAGTTTACATATAATACTCAGAGAATTGAAGGAAGTACTTTAACTTTAAAAGAAACTGCTAATTTGCTTGAACATGGATTATCTCCCTCTTCAAAACTAATTAGGGATGTAAAAGAAGCAGAAACTCATAAAAATGTTTTTTTTGAGATGTTAGATTATGAAAAAGATTTTAATATTCCAATTGTACTTAAATGGCACAATGAATTATTAAAATTAACTAAAAAAGATATTGCAGGTAAGATTAGAAATCATAGTGTTGCTATATCTATGTCTAAATTTGAGCCTCCAACACATATAGAAATTGATTTTTTATTACAGAATTTTATTGATTGGTATAATCAGAATAAGAAAATTATTCATCCAGTTGAATTAGCAGCGTTAGTCCACTTAAAATTTGTGACTATTCATCCATTTAGTGATGGAAATGGAAGGATTTCAAGATTGATTATGAATTTTGTTTTAACTAAAAATAATTTTCCATTATTAGATATTCCATATACTAAAAGGAATAGTTATTATAATGCTTTAGAAAGGTCACAAATTAATAAAGAGGATAATATTTTTATCCAGTGGTTTTTTAGAAGATATATTAATGAATATCAGAGATATTTGAAATAGTTAAAAATTTTTGTCTATTTATTATACTTTTGGAAAAGGTTATTAATATAGTCAGGTTTTTGGTTTATCATGAATCAGAAAGATTATTATGTTGAGACTTGTATTTGGTTGAATTTATTCAAAAAAGAAGGCGATAGTATAAAAGGTATTCCTTATTGGGAGCTAGCAAAGGATTTTATTGAACAGGTTGAAAAGCAAAATAATAGCATTATTGTTTCAACCATTGTTCTCAAGGAACTTTATTTTACAGCTAGAGGAAAATTTAATATTATAAAAAAATTCTTTAAAGATACTAATTACATTAAAATTATAAAAACAACTCCAGAAGATTATAATCAGGCAAGAAAATGGGAACAAGAACATGGGCTACTAAGTTTCTATGATTATATTCATTTAGCAATAACCAAAAGATTAAACATCCCACTTATTACAAGAGACCGAGATTTAATTGATTTTGCAGAAAATTACGTTGAAGTATTTAAACCTGAAGATTTAATCAACTAATTTATTTATTTCTTCTAAATCAAATTTTTCCTTAGATAATTTTTTTCTTAATTCTTTGGTTTCTTTAATTGAATCTCCCGTATTAGTCAAAATCCCTGCCATTTTGTCAAGCACTAATCTTCTTACAGCATCTCTTAATACATCAGACCTACTTGAATACACACCAGTTTCAACTAAACTATCTATTTTTTCAACAAGTCCATGGCTTAATCTTACTTGACAAGTATCCATTACCATTGTAATACTATGGTGTTTATAGATTATTTAAATCTATTGATGATTATTTGTAAATAATTAGGCGATATTAAAACAATTTTCTGAATAGTGCCTTATTTCAAAAGACTTATATATTAGTATTCCCTTTGAATAAGATGGCAGAAGAAAAACCAATCGGAATTGTTTCTAACTATTTTGATCATGTTAGTGTTGCTGCGATAAGGCTGAGTGGTAATTTAGGTGTTGGAGATAAAGTAAGGTTTGAAGGCGGAGAAACTGACTTTGAACAAGAAATTGGAAGTATGCAAATACAAAATGACTCAGTGGAAAGTGGAAAAAAAGGCGATGAGATAGGGATAAAAACAGACAACAAGGTTAGGAAAGGTTACAAAGTTTTTAAGGTGTAATTTGATTTCTTTTTTGTAGATTTCTTTTTTTTATTTTTGATAATAATTAGATTTATAAGATTGCAATAGTTTTATAAATATAGTATTAGGGTTAATTTTATGCCCCTGTAGTGCAGTGGCCAAGCATCCAGCCTTCTCAAGGCTGTGACCCGAGTTCGAATCTCGGCAGGGGCATCTTACTTTTAGTCTAATTCTGTGGGCATTTTTCTATGGAGCCCACAAAATAGAAATATTTATAAATGTGGTCACCTTTAGTATATGTATATTATGTATATTGAAAAAAGAAAATCTGGAAAAAGTATAAAATATTATTTAGTTCATTCTTATAGGGATAACAATAAGGTAGAAAAATTAAGAAAATATCTAGGAAGTAATCTTTCTCAAGAAGAACTAGAAATAAAAAGAAAAAGAGCTGAAAGTATAATTTCAGAATTATTAGAAGAATTTAATACAAAAGTTTTCTTTTTTACATTATCTAAAAAACAGCTAGAAATATTAAATGGTTATAGTAAAAGCATAAGAATTGTTAATTTAAGTAATGACGAATGGGAAAGATTTACAGAAGATTTTGTATATAATACTAATGCTATGGAGGGTTCAACAATAACCGAAGAAGAAGTTTTAGAGATATTGCATAAGAAAAAACCAGAAAATGCTGAGGAAATTGAAACTAAAGGAGTAGCAAACGCTGTTGAATATATAAGAAAAACAAAAGAAGACTTATCTTTGAATTTACTATTAAAATTACACGAACTTTGTTTTAAAGGATCAAAATCTTTTGCAGGAAAATTTAGAAATGTAAATGTTGTTGTTAAAAATTCTATTGGACAAATTCTTCATTCCGGGGTTCCAAAAGAAGAACTTAAAGATTATTTGAATGATTTTATTGAATGGTATAAAGAAAATAAAACTAAATTCAGACCACTAACCTTAGCATCTATACTCCATAATCAATTTGAGCATATTCATCCATTCCAAGATGGTAATGGAAGAGTAGGAAGATTGTTACTTAATTTTATACTTTTAAAAAATGATTATCCTCCAATAAACGTGGCACTAGAAGATAGATATGAATATTATAGAACATTACAAGAATACTCTAGAAATGATAATTTAAAGCCAACGTTAAAGTTTTTAATTAGACAGTATAAAAAGACTTTAAAAGAGGTGTCTACAAAAAAGAAGAAAAAGTAAAATTGTGGTCACCTCTAAGGGCATAAAAAGTATTTGAAATAATTAAAAAAATATTTGATAAAGATACACAAAAGATTCTTCAGGGTTATTTAACTGGGGCTGTTCATACTTATAGTAAAGAGTTAGACAATAAAAAAGCTAAGAAGATTATGGGACCATATATAGATTAGAGAGTGTTATTGATTTTTGAATTTTTATTCAGTTTTTAGCAGACTTCCACAACGACTCAAAATAACTCCTATAACTCTCTGCAACAGATTCACTTTCTATTAAGATAACTAAATTTTTTTCATCAAATACATTTATTGAAACTTTATTTCCAAAAATCATAGTAGAAGAGGGGGTTAGTTCATTAACATACTTTATTTTAAAATTTTTCAATTTAGTAAATGATTTTCCCCTTAACTTCTCCCCAGTAATGATCCTACCAGTTATTTTTGCTTTTTTAGTCTCTTTTGCCACATGGGGCATTTCATATTTCAGAGATTCATAACTTTTTCCGGTTCCACCATAAACACAAATATTTCTTTCCTTGCTATCAAAAAGCATTCTTATCATTGTTCTTAATCCTTCTTTTCCTTCTAAAACTCTAACAACCGAAGGTTCTTTTTTGAGCTGTTCTAATTCTAGTAACTCTGAAAGCATAGATTTAATTATTGTTTCCTTTTTTTGTACTTGATTTAATAGATTTTTCGGAGAGGTAGACCTAAATAATCTTTTATTATTTTTTAGAATATGAGTAGCCAATCCCTTATTTATTAAGTTATTTAATAGGTTATAAGTGTGGGTTCTGTCCATATTAAGCAATTTAGCAAGCTCTCCCCCACTGATAGGGCTATTTTTTAGCAATGCAAGATATACATCTGATTCTTTATTGCTTAATCCTATCTCACTCAATTTTTCCTTTAATTCTTCCATACATCAACTAATTAAACCCTATTTATAAAGTTGTTGTTTTTAGTTACAACAAATACTTAAAAGAGCACTAGGACTATTGAATAGTAATTAAAATAATTAAAAATGAAAAAATGACAGATTTAGAAGGAGAAATAGTACAAACCGATGAAGGTTTAGTTATGGATAGAAAACCAAACATAGTTACAAAATATTTAGGTACTGTTTTTGAGGGGATATCTGAGGACATTACTAAAGAAAGAATAATTGCAGGTAGAGAAATAGAATCCTGGAAAAGAGATTGTTGGCCTTGGCATATGTTTTCTGATGGAAGTGGTTGTACTAAGAAGAATCTTATTTCAGGCAGTCTTGGATTTTTAGATTTTACAAGATATAATTTAAGTGCTCTAAGAAATAGTAAGGTTGATTTTGAATATTTTGGAAATGATGCGCTTATAATCTCAACATTAGGTATTGAACCTAGTGGCTCAACAAGATTAAGAAAAATACTAGAAGGAACTGGGGTAGATCCTTCTACAATAGTAGGTGAATCAATGATAGAATATTTAAGGAAAATAGCTAAAGAAAGAAACATTCCGATTATTGGAATTGAACCAGGGAGCCTATATAACTTTTATCCAGGCATATGTACTGACAGATCATTGGAATCAACGCAACAGGTCTATGGCTCTATTGGTAATTTTCAAAGATTTAAAGATAAAAAAGGAAATCCATTAGATAAACTTGGTAAACTTTGTGATAGGATGTTTCTAACACTATATGAAGTAGTTAATTAATAGCAAAATTATAAATCCTACCTTCACTTTTATTCAATAACAAAATAAAAAACTATGTCTCTTGAAGTGGACAAATATTATTCTTGCCCGCCAGGAGTATTACATACCCGAGTAAGAATGTTTATTTTTTAGGATAATTCTTGGAGAGGGTAGAAATAACACTAAATCTAAACTCGGGTTTACCTGTTTTCGAATCTCGGCAGGGGCATCCAGACATTTTGTCCGATTAGATGAGATGGTTTTATTCTCACGTGCACATAGAAATGTTTATATATTATGTGCCCGTATATTATTTATGGCATACACTGAAGTAAAACAAAGAAAAGATAAAGTATATTACTATAGAGTTAGAAATACAAGAGAAGGCAAGAAATTCAAAAAACAAAGGATTTATTTAGGAGTTAATTTAACAAAAGAAGAATTAAATAATAAGAAAAAAGAAGCAGATATAAAGCTAAGATTAGATAAGATTGAAAAAAGTATAAGTAAAATTAAGCCAAAAATTATTCAAGTTTTAAAGAAAAACAAAGTAAAAAAAGCAGGAATTTTTGGAAGTTATGCTAAAGGAGA
>CAZJPU010000075.1:0-6699 GCA_964548105.1 Candidatus Woesearchaeota archaeon
GGAACGGGCTATTATATAACATGTGGCAAAAAAATGGATATTGGGTGGGAAAAGGAAAGCAGGAAAGGAAAAACTGTCTATACAAGGAACGGTGAAGAATTAATGCTTAACCCCGGAAATACATGGATTGTTATAGTTCCAATGAATTTGGAGATTGAAATTAATAGTTGAGAGGAGTGGGCGCATTGAATAAAGAAGAATCTAAAGATTGGTATATCATAGGAATATAAATCTTCTGATCTGAAATAAATACCTTATAACCTGGGAATACAATCAAAGAAAAAAGTGTTAAAACTAAAATAATAGACCATATTTTTAATTCATGTTTCATTTGAAGATTCTTTTATTGAAAATT
The DNA here is from genome assembly GCA_964548105.1 of Candidatus Woesearchaeota archaeon. GTDB lineage: Archaea > Nanobdellota > Nanobdellia > Pacearchaeales > GW2011-AR1 > ARS1285. The sequence goes on from CAZJPU010000075.1 coordinate 356, forward strand.
ATAAATCTATGTAAAGAGTAGTTTATTATTAGCATTATACCTGTAGTTAAAATTCTACTATTCATTTTTTGTATTGAAACAAAATCCACTAAAACAAACATTATTGCCATGCTTAATAATAATGATAAAACAGATACAATAAAAAAAACAACTAACTGCCGGATTATCATCTTAGATCTGCATTTAAAAGTAAATGCCTTGTTTAAGGTATAATTTGTAAGCCCTCCACATGCAAAAGAAATAATTAATGAAAGTTGGTAATAAAACCCTCCAACCAATGCTAAGAAATAAAAAACCCCCCAATCAATAATTGTTGCTATCCCTCCAACTATTACATATTTAAAAAAACTATGCCCTAATAAATTTTTTAATAATTTATTTCTTTTTTCCATTTTTAATAATCTCTTCCAAATCTTGTTTTAAATATTCTCTTAAATGTTGCAGTTGTTCCATTAAATTTTGTAAGTGTTGTTTCTCCAAGCCTTGGCATATATTCAATATCAAATTCATAACATTTAAACCCTTTTTTCAACGGTACTAAAATTAAATCAACTGGTAATGCTGCATAACTTGGATCAAAATCTATACTATTAATCATCTCTTTTCTATAAGCCCTCATTCCTGTGTGAACCTCTTTTATTTTTTTCATAAATAATATGCTTGAGAGGAGATTAAAAATCTTGTTTGCCAAATAATTTTGTAAAGGCATATTTTTTGATTTTTTTGCAATTCTATTAGCTCCTACAACATCATACCCCTTTTCAAGGTAGTTAACTGCTTTTAAAATATTTTCTACAGGATAAGTGCCATCACAATCAAGAGTAACAATAATTTTTCCAGAAGATTCTTTTAAGAGTTTTTTCATAGCATTACCATAACCTTTTGGAGGGAATTGCCTAATAACTCTTGCACCTAGTTTTTCTGCAATTTTTGGAGTATTATCTTTTGAACTATCTATCATCAAAATTTCCCACTTTCCTTTATAATCTTTTAAAGAATTTTTAATATCTGGTAAAACTTTTTTAATAGCCTCTTCTTCATCCATTGAAATCATCCCAATTGTTAAATCCATTTTTATATTTCCCAAGCAAGATTTATAAACTTTGTTAAGATACAAAGTTTATGAAGCATGAAATAGTAATATTAGGGGCAGGTTTAACAGGCCTTTCTCTAGGTTATTTTTTAAATAAGAACACTATAATTCTTGAAAAAGATAACGAAATTGGAGGATTATGTAGAACTTTTAAAAAAGGAAATTTTTCATATGATGTAGGAGCTCACATAATATTTTCTAATGATAAGGAAATCCTTAAATTTATGATAGATATTTTAGATAGTAATATACAGAAACTCTATAGAAATAGTAAGATTTTTTTTAAAGGCAAATATCTTCAATATCCCTTTGAAAATGACCTTAGTGCTTTAGATAAAGAAGATACATTTTATTGTTTATATCACTACCTTGAGAATAACTACCCTAGTCCAAAAAATTTCAAAGAATGGATTTTTTCAACTTTTGGAAAAGGACTTGCAGAATATTATTTAGAACCTTATAACAAAAAAATATGGAAATATCCTCTTGAAAAAATGAGTTTTAAATGGGTTAAAAGAGTTCCAAAACCTCCTGCAAGTGATGTAATAAAATCTGCTTTAGGAATAAAAACAGAAGGAAAAAAACACCAATCTTATTTTTATTATCCTAATAAAAAAGGAATACAAGCAATTCCAGAAGCAATAAAAGAAAAATCAAAAGAAAAATCAGAATTAAAAACAAAATTTACTATAAAATCTATAAAAAAAGTTAACAATCTCTGGGAAATTAGCAATGGAATTGATACTTATAAAACAAAAACATTAATTTCAACAATTCCCATTCATGAATTAGCAAATTTAGTTAAAGGAGTTCCTGAAGAAATTAAAAAAGCAATAAAAAATCTTATTTTCAATAAGATGTATGTAGTTCTTATAGGTTTGAATAATCCTAATCTAAAAGATAAAACCTCTCTTCAGATTCCTGACAGCAAAATAATTTTTCATAGGATTGCATATAATAAATATTTTGGAGAAAACTATGTTCCTGCTTCAAAGTCTGCTATAACTGTTGAAATAACTTTTCCACCAGGACACACCCTTGATTCTGAACCACAAGAAAAAATTGTTAAAAGAGTAATTGATGATCTAGCTAAACTAAAAATAATAAAAAAAGAAGAAGTTTGTGAAACAGATATTCAAAAAATAGATTATTCTTATGTTGTTTATGATATAGAGCATGAGAAAACAATAAAATATATAAAAGATTATTTCAATACTATGGGAATACATTTGTGTGGAAGATTTGCAGAATTCCAATATCTTAATATGGATGGATGTTTAAGACATTCCTTAGATTTAGCAAATGAATTAAATAAAAAATGAGATATTTTATAACTGGAGGCGCAGGATTTATTGGAGGTAATTTAGTTAATTATTTAATTGAAAAAGGACATAGTGTTACTGTATATGATAATTTAATTACTGGAAAAGAAAGTTTTATAGAGCACCATTTTAATAATCCTAATTTTAAATTTATAAATGCAGATTTGCTTGATAAAGAAAAAGTAATTGAATCAATAAAAGATTGTGATATTGTATTTCACCTGGCATCTAACGCAGATATTGCAAAAAGCATGATAGAAACAGATCTTGATTTACGATTAACTGTTTTAACAACCTACAATGTCCTAGAAGCAATGAGGTTAAACAACATAAAAAAAATTGTTTTCCCTTCTGGAAGTGGGGTTTATGGGGATGTAGGACTTACCGAAACTGCTGAAGATTTTGGACCACTTCTTCCAATTTCAATGTATGGAGCAACTAAATTAAGCGCAGAAAGCATAATCAGTGCATTTTGTAGTATGTTTGATATGCAGGCATGGATATTTCGTTTTGCTAATGTGATTGGAAAAAATCAAACTCATGGAATAGGATATGATTTTATTAGAAAACTAAAAACAAACCCTTATGAACTAGAAATCTTAGGTGATGGAACTCAAAGTAAATCCTATATTCATATTAGTGATATAATTGAGGCGATAATGTTTCTTACAACAAATACTAGTGAAAAAGTAAATGTTTTTAATATTGCAACCGATGATTATATTACTGTAAAGGAAATTGCAAAAATTGTGATAGATGAAATGAATTTAAAAGATGTCAAACTTAAGTATTCTGGGGGAGATAGGGGATGGAAAGGAGATATTCCTATTGTAAGATTTGATTTAACAAAGATACATAATCTTGGTTGGAAATCAAAATATACTTCTGCTAAGGCCATGGAATTATCTATAAAAGAATTACTAAATTAAAAATGTCTGAAGAAAACCAACATGAAAAAAAACTTGAATTAGGTTCTGGAAAAAAACCAACTCCAGGATATTTGCATCAGGATGTTATTCAAATAGCTGATGTTAAACTAGATTTTGTATGCAATCCTTGGGAAATTCAATTAGAAAAAGAAACTTTAACAGAAGTTATTGCTCTTGGAGTTATGGAACATTTAAGATATGAGGATTTTGAAAAAACTCTTAAATATATGTGTGGTTTATTAAAAAAAGGAGGATGTTTTTGTTTTGATGTTCCAGATATGAAAGTTTGGTCAGAATATCTTTATAATCTCACTCATGATAAACAAGAGGAAAATCCTTTTTCTCCAGAACATATATGGTCAACAGTTTATGGTTGGCAAAGATGGCCAGGAGATGAACATAAAAGTGGTTGGACAAGAGAAATGGTAAAAGAAAAATTAAAAGAAAACGGATTTTCTATAGCTGAAGAAGGTGTTAAAATATTTCAATCAAAAGGATTTGAGAGAGGAAGATTTCTTCGTCCTCATGATGCTCATATTTATATTAAAGCAATAAAATAAAAAATATTTTAATTTCTATAAGAATCTGCTGCTTTTTCAAATTCTTCTAAAACATTTTGAGTCATTGGGTGAGACAAATTTTCTGAAGATGTTTTAATATTTTTATCACAAATAACTCTTTTTGATGTCTTTAAATAATTTATATCACTTAATTTTACTAACCCTTCAACTATTTTTGTTGGTACAGTAATCACCTGAGGTTTTGCTTTAACTATCCGAATTATATCTTCAGGACTTCTAATACTTCCTATAACTAATCCCACGCCATCTTTTTTATCTAATTCTTCTGAAACATATGCTATTTCTTTTAATACAATCTCCCAAGCTTCATCAAAATATTTTTCTTTGTTTTCTTTAACTGTATCTTTCCAATTAGGGTTTGTGGTTATTTCATCTAGTGAATATCCAGAAAGTTCAAGTATATGACAATCTAACATCCTATTTGCAAATAAACTTACATAACCTATTCCTACTTCAGCAGCTCTTAATGCTTGATAGACATTCATACAGGCAGTAATATTTGTCTTTATACCTTTTTCAGATAATTCTTTTGCAGCTAAAAGACCACCCTCGCAAACAGGAATTTTTATAACTGCGTTTTTATTCCAACTTGCAATTTTATATGCTTGTTCTAATAAAACTTCTTTAACTTTTTCTGCAGGAACTTTTTCTAAATTTTTAACATCAATACCTCGAAGATCAGTTTCTAAACTTACAGGAACTTCATTATATTTCATTAAAAGATTTTTTGAAGCAGATTCAACACCTAATGACAAATCCCCTGTTGATTCTAGTATTTTTGGATTTGTGGTTATACCATCTTTAACACCTTTAGAAAAACAATATTCAATTTCATTAATACTAGCAGTATCTGCAAAAAATTCAATTTTATCTTCTGAACAATTAGTAATAGACTCACAATTCTTAACAAAATCTTTCAAACTTGATAAGATTTGATTCTCAGAGGAAGATTCATATTTTTCCATAAGTTCTCTTAGCCTAAATATAATCAGATGTTGTATATCTGAATGAAAACCTTCTGTTAAGGGGGTTGATTCTTTTGGAACAGTAATACAAGAATCACATAACTCTTTAAAAGCACCTCCATCAAATCCTGCTAATCCTATGCATTTTCCACCATTGTCTTTCACATATTGCATTGCTAAAGTTAAATTCTGTGACCAGGTTCCTGCATTTCCTTTGCCACTTCCACCATGAACACTTATTCCAACTACAACATCTCCAGGTTTAAAAAAATTCTCTATTTGTCCCTTAAACACTGAAGACCATCCTTCATCATTAGTCCATGCAGAAATAACCGGAGTATTGTCAACCAAACTAATAGCTTTAAATCTTTTTTTACCTTTAACTATTGTAGTTTTAGATAAATCTCCTGCAAAATGTGATGCAGTTGAAGCAGATCCTCCACAACCCATAAAATAAACATGATTATCATTTTTCCAAGCTTCAAACAAAATATCTATTGCCTTGTCTATTTCATCTATATCAATTTTATTACAAATATCTTTGACTTCTTCTAAATATCTTCCAATATATTCTCTATTTGAATTACTAGAAATGTTTTCCATCATAAACAACCTTTGATCCTTCAAAATCAAATTTAAAATCAGTATAAACTAAACCTTTTTCATTTAGTGCTCTTTTAAGTTTTTCTTGATTTTGTTCTTCAACATAAAAAAGAAAAAACCCACCACCGCCAGCACCCATTAGTTTTCCACCAATAGCACCATTAGCCAAAGCAGTTTGATACCATTCTTCAATCTGAGGACTTGATATTTTATTTGAAATTCTTCTTTTTAATTCCCAGTGAATATTCATCCACTCTCCATATCTTCTTAAATTATCTTTTTCTAAACACTTAAGGCTTTCTTCACCTATTTTTTTAATCTCATGATAATATTCAAAAGATTTTGTTTCTTCTTTTTCAGAATTTTTTTTCTGGTCTTCTAAAATATCTATTGCAGATCTTTGAATTCCAGTGTAAAACATCATTAGATTTCTTTCAAGTTTTTTTAATGTTTCATGTTTTAGATTTACAGGACTAACAAGAGCTTTTCCATTTTGATTAACCTTCAAATGCAAAACATTTCCAAAAGCTGCTGCATACTGATCTTGTTTTCCACAAGGTTCTTTTAAAATATCCATCATTATTGTTGAAGAATCCTCTGCTAATTTATATTTTGAAGCAATTTCTCCTTTATTATAATAAAGTGCATTCAAGAGTCCAATCAAAAAAGTAGAAGAAGATCCTAATCCACTTGAGGGAGGCATCTCTCCAACAGAATGAATTTCTAAAGCTCTTTTTTCATCTACAAATTTTAATGCCTCTTTTATTAATGGATGATCTATATCTTCAAGGTTTTCTATTAACTCTGTTTTTGAATAATTTAGTTTATATCCCTTTTCTAATCTTTCATTA
>CAZJPU010000076.1:0-6678 GCA_964548105.1 Candidatus Woesearchaeota archaeon
AATCTTTTTATAAGTATAATTAATATTTGTAGTGTTTGTTGGTTTTATTACAAAAACAGGAATAGTATAACCCTTAATTTTTAGGTTAGTATTTGAATCTGGTAATTGGAACTCAACTCTTTTTTCTATATCTTCTATTAATGAAAAAGTTCTTGATTGATTAGTAGATTCTAAGTTTGATGTAACCTCAATATTCCCAGATAAACTCATAATTTTAATAGAAAAATCTTTACTTGCAACAATAAAACCGGGATTTATAGATAATGAAGATTGATTTGTTTTCTTTATTTCAAAATCTTTAATAATATCATTTGTTTTTGTAATTCCAGATTCTGTGTACTGAGTGTTTTGAATTCTTAATGAAAAATTTCCAGGTTTATTAGGAAGTATTGCATAAAAGTAATATTTATTGTCTTTTTTTGTTAAATCAGAAATTACAGGTTCTGGGCGAGGAATACCATTCTCGTAAATAAAAACATTTTCTTTCTCAAGTGAAATAAAATTACCAGTAAATTCTGCTTGTAATGTTTCTCTTGGCTGATAGCTTTCTTTTGTAAGAGTTAGTTCTACAGCAGTTATAGAATGTATTAAGATTAAGATTAAGAATAATACAAAGCATAATATCAACATCTCTTTTTTCATGATTAAACTAATAATAAGTATATTTTAAATTTAACTAAAACCTGAATTGAATAAATTATAGAATATTAACCAAAAAATTATTTGCTCATTTCTCTAAGCTTTCTCATTGTTTCATCAAAGTCTTTGTTATTTCTTGCAGGTCTTCTATTAACTGGTCGCCTCATAGGAGATCTTCCACGAGGTCTAGGCCTCATTCCAGAAGGCATTGGTCTTGGGGGCATTGTTCTTGGAGCGCCTTGTCCTCTAAATCCTGGAGGAGGTATTGGAGGTCTTCCTGTACGTCCAGGGCCTGCACCAGATTTTAACTTGTTCTTTTTCTTAAATAATAATACTCTTAATCTATCCTTATAGATTATTCCTAATGCCACTAAAATAATTAAGATTATTAATAGAATAATCCAAATCCATAAACTTGATGAATCATCTTTTATTTTATTAGTACAACATTTTTGAGGAAAACAAGAATTAGAATACTCTGTTTTTTCTTCTTGATAATCTGCACATTCATCCCTACAAAAAGCTTCTGCCTCAACACAGGCATTTACGTCTGGTTCTGGTTCTTGACAAGTTCCAACACAACAAACTCTGCTATCAATATCTGAAGAAGTAACTGTATTTCCTGTACATATTTCAGTTGATTGACAAAAATTGCCTGATTTTTCTACACAAGTTTCTTCTTGAAACTGAGTTCTACAACAAGTATCTCCAAAATTAATGCAATCAAAACCCTCGCCTAACTGGTCTGATAATGAACATTCAGGGGTAGGAACACAATAATAATCTCCAAAGTCAGCGCAATAGGAAGGTGTAACTGGCCCTGGTGTAGGAGTTCCTGTAGCAGAGGATCTAGGCCATCCAGCATATAAGAGAAATGCAGTATTAGTTCCCCAACATCCTGAAGAATCTTGAGTATCTAGTAAATATTCTTTTGCATTATCTGCTTCTAAAGTATCAATTCCTTGCAATGATAAAAGAGCAATTGCAGTATCATAAAATTTATCACTACTTTCCTTCCAATATTTATTTTGATTTTGTTTGTTAACTAAATTAGTATAATAACTATCAGAATTAGTTAATAGATATAAGAATGCAGAAGGAAAATATCTCCTATTTCCAGAATCTTCTGATAAAGCAGTAAGATATGGAAGATAAGGTGAAGCATCTTCTCTAGAATCTTGTAATGCTAATGTAGCCCATAAACTTCCTTCATAATCACATTTATTTGAGGATGTAAAACAATAAGACGTCACTTTCTCTTCTGTTGAATCACCTGCTGATGCTGCATGAGTTTGTTCAGGAATATAAAGTATATTTCCTCCAGGTTTTTTATAGAATAAGGTTGTTATAAAATTTTCATTACAAGAAATAGTAAAGTTTCTTTCAAGGTTTGTAATCTTAAACCAGTAATCATTATATGCTTTTGTAAGTCCAGAAGGATTAGATCCTGTAATTTTTTTGTTATCTAATATAGTTATTTTAGTTCCAGTTCTTCCATCAGTTGAAATTTCACATTGTGTCTGGTTATTTGCATCAATTTCCAAATACCATTCTAAATCTCTTGATAACTTTTGCTTAGTTTTCAACCAATCTAAATAATCTTCAGTATCTTCTCCTACAGAGTTTAGTGCAATAACTGCTATTGCAGTATGTTTTATAGTACAAGAACTAGAAGCAGTCTTTCCCCAACAATTTTCTTTTTTCTTATCTAAAAGAGAAGTCTTACAATCACCCTTTATTGAATTATCCCAAGCCATTGATAATAAATTAAATGCAGATTGTTCTGTATTTTGTGTATCTCCACAATTATCTCCTAATTTTTCTGCTAAACAAGAATAAGCTTTTTCTACTTTATCTTCATCACCACTCTCTTGTGCAAATACTAAAACAATTGAGAATAAAGCCATACAAACTAGTAAGATTACTACAGCTCTTTTTTTTAATTTCATAAAAAAATAATGTTATCAAGGTATTTAAATTTGTTGATTATTCTTGATAAGATTTTATTGTTGATAGATTTGATTATTTTTTCATAGCAAAATATTTCTTTATAGCATAATTTATTGGATTTTTTGTAGTTAAGGCTAGTTGGTCAGGCTTATCTACTCCTAAATCCTTGTAAAGAGGGTTATCAAAATTTGGAGGAAGAATTTTCTGACTTCTTTTAAACCAACTAAGCTGACTTTGAATATAACCTTTTTTTAATGGAAGATAATTTTTTTCATTCCAATTATTGATTTTTTTTTCAATTTCATCATCAGGAACTCCAAGAGATTTAAAAAAACTAATAAGGATGAATAATGCTCTTTTTCTTCCATCTTGTTTTACTCCTTGAAGAATTAATTTTATTTGTGGTGGAAAAATATCTTCACTAGGATTTGGAATTGTAATTTGTTTATATTGGGAAGAGGATTTGGATGAGGATTGGGAATTAGGAAAGGGGGTTTTTATTGAAGATTTTTTTTCGTCCATGATTCTTTCTTGTTTTTCTTTTTGTTCATGCCAATCTAAAGCTTCGAGCAAAAGTCTTCTTGCTTCATCTTTTTTTGGGTTAGGATAAAAATTTTTGATTTTTATTTTAAATGGGCTAGCATCTTTAATCTGAAAATCCATGATTTTATTATTATCAATAACCATAGAAGAAAGTGCTGTTTTTTCATGAAGGGAATATGGCATTCTAAATAAATGTCTTGGAGCAACAAGAATTAAATCAGCTTCAATATCTTTTTCAACAGCTATTCTTTCTCTTTCTAATGGCTTTCTTTCATAAGGATTAAAAGATTTACTTTGTTCTCCAAATAATTTAGGGTTTTTGAAAGAATTTATTTCACAAAATTCGCAAGCATAAATGGTCTTAGAAAAAGATTTTTTTAGTTCTTTTCTACAACTTTCATTAGGACATTTTGGAATTCTCTTAGTCTTTTTTATCATCACAACTTCATTTTTGCAATTAGGACAAATCCAAGTTATGAGTTCTTGTTTTTTAGCAGGCCTATTGCATTGATTACACTCCATTAATAACATGTCTTCTTTTTTTCTTCCACTTTTTTCTGCTATTTTTTCTATATTTTCTCCATAAATCTTTTCTACTAATTTTGGTTGGATTATCTCAGTGAGGTGCATGCAAATTAATCTGGGCCATTCTGGAAACATATTTTTTGTTTTTTGACCGTAGATTTCTTCTGGAAATGCTTTCCAAGGGATAATAATATGAAACCCTTTGCTTCCACTAAATTTTACACTCACATTTTCAATCCCATAAAACTTTAACTGTTTTACTAATAAATCTGCATAAATTTTGCTATATTCTAAATAAGGAGAGTCTATATCTAATAACAGATCCCACCCAATTCTTAGTTCATCAAAGTCTTGTCTTGACATATCTGTAGAAATCTCTAAAGGGTCGCTCCAGAGTTCTTCTGAACAATGAAAAGAAGTTGCTCCTTTTTTTACTTGTTCTAAGATATCTGTTTCATATTGAAAAGCATCAGGCCTTTTTCCAAACCCCTCATAATATCTTGGAATAGATTCTCTATTTTCTGAAAATTCTAGCATTACTTTTCTAATATCAGGTCTTGAGTAATAAATAAAAGTAATGTCCCTAATTCTTTTTTCTTTAAAACTTTTTTCGCTATTGTTAGAATCAGATTCCATGAATTTTACCCCTACTTAGTTTATTAAAGCATTATTTTCTAAACCAAAAAATAAGAGTTAATATCCCATTATTCTTTGGGAATTATTATGGTAATAAGTTTATATAATCACCTATTCTATAACATAATAATATTTAAAAGTTGATTGGGATTTCTTAGGGATGCAAGATGTTATTAAAATTAGATAATCCTAAAATATTTTCAGAAGTTATTGGAATAATCTCTGAACTTGTCTTAGAGGTGAGAATAAAAGTAAACCAGGATGGAATGAGTATTATTGCTATTGATCCTGCTAATGTAGCCATGATTTCTTTTAAACTTCCTTCAAGTTCTTTTTCAGAATTAGATGTTGAAAAAGAAGAGGTTTTAGGGATAAGTTTAGAAAGTTTAAAAGCAGTTTTAAGAAGAATAAAATCTGGAAGTATTTTAACTATTACAAAGCAAGAAAATGAACTAAAACTAGAAATTCAGGATAAAATTAAAAGAGAATTCAATCTTGCTCTATTAGATATTGAAGGTGAGGAAAAAGAAATTCCAAGTCTGGATTTTGTTAGCAAAATTGAGATGACTTCAAATGATTTTGCAGAAGCAATAGAGGATTGTAAGGTAGTAGCAGATTCATGTTCTTTTATTTCAGAACCGAATAAGTTTATGATTCAAGCAAAAGGTTCATTAAACAGTTTTAAATCAGAATTTTCTTCTGATGAATTAAATATTCAGGCACAAGAAGCAAATTCAAAGTATTCTTTAGAATATCTACAGAAGATGGTTAAAGCAACAAAACTTACTGAAAAAATAATTATTAATTTTTCAATTAATTATCCCCTAAAATTAGAATTTAAAACTCCTTTTATTGATCTTAGTTTTATATTAGCTCCAAGAGTTGAGACTGATGATTAGGGTTTTTAGATTAAATCTATAGGTTATTTCTCTTTTTTTAGGGAACTTAATCATTCAACAAGGGTCAAACCCTATATTTCTTTATAAATGTCAAAAACTTTAAAACAATTTTGATTTATTCTCCTCATTAAGGGGGGAGAAAAATAAAAATTTCTGCTGATTCCAGTCTGATTTAAGAGGGTTTGACCGTGATTAATCATTCAAAAGCTTTAAAAGGGTATATTTTTACTAAATTATTACAATGTTAACCGACCATATTATTAATAATTATAGACTTCCTCCAAATTCTCAGGATGAAAAAGCATTCTTATCTTTAGGTTATGAAGATGGAGCGGTTTCAACAACAGTATTTGATAATCATAGTGATATAACTATTAGAAGACCTTGTACTCCTAAGTTAATCATACCTATATTGGCAGCCCAAGGATTTTGTATTGATCAAAATCATATTTATGCTGAACATAATAAAAAGGGATTTAAGGATAGATTTTCTTTAGGAAGAGTAAAAGAGGGAGATCTAGAAAAAGCAGAAAGATGGGTTGAAGTTGCTAATTCTCGGATTTAATAATTAGAAGAATTATATTTTTAAAGAAATTGTATATTTCTATAATCATCATCTGTGTTTTCAGAAGTAGCTTGATTTGACTCTTTTGTTATTGAATTTATATTTCTTCCACCCTAATTAATGAGACGGAAAAATAAAATTCTTAAGAGAAATTAATACCTCAAAAATTTTAATTAAAACTCTGGACAACGGTATTATCATCGAAACATTTAAATATTCATAGGAACATTCATAATATAATGCATGAGGGTATTAATTAGGGTATTAAACTTATTATTCCTTATTTAATACATAGGTATATTCAAAGGAATGTTAAAAGGAATATTCTAAGGAATAATCAAAGATACAAAGAGGATGGATTTAAAACAGAGGTCGAAAATACTCAAACTTTTAGAGGAAAAGAAGGTTATAACTAGTTCTGAACTTGCAAAATTTCTTAGTGTTAGTTGGAACACTGCACAAAACTATCTTATGGAACTAGCGCTCGATGGTAAAATTATAAGAATAAAAAAAGAGGGGGTGAATTTATGGATGTTAAAATAAATAATTCTAAACGTTCACAAATTACAATTTTTATAATTTTAGGAGTAATAATCGTTGTAATAATTGCAATACTTTTTCTTGTAAAAAGACCTCCACAAGCAGATAGTCCAGATGAAAACAATCCTCAGGCATATATTAAAGCTTGTACAAGAGAGGCTGTAGAAGATGCAATTAAGATTTTATTACCTCAGGGAGGAGATATTAATCCTAAGGGAAGTGTTTTATATGATGGAATAGAAAGAACATATCATTGTTATAATTCTGAATATTATGAACCATGTATTAATCAAAGGCCTATGTTAGTAGAACATATAGAAGAAGAGATTACTAATTATACAAGACCTAAAATCGAAGCTTGTTTTAGAAACTTAAAAACAA
>CAZJPU010000077.1:0-6352 GCA_964548105.1 Candidatus Woesearchaeota archaeon
ACAAATAATCTCAATAATATAATAACTCTTATTATTTAACCCCAAATTTCTAAAATAACTGTTGTCTTTTTATAAACTTCAAAACAAAATATTTATAAACCATTAATTCAAACTTTATTTTGATAAACATAGAGGTTTATAGTGATTAAATAACATAATATTTAATTATTTTAAATCATTAAATATTTTGGAGAGATACAGTTAATTTCTAGTAAACCAGGAAAAATTTATTATGGAAAAACCATTAGCAGTAATAATAAGCGGAAATGATCATGTCAGCAAGAGCCTTGAAACTACTATACGTTCTCATCCCCTAGGTTTTAGTACTAAAAGATATCCAAATATAGGTGTTTGGAAAGAAAAGAATGGTAATGGCAATAGTCCTCAAGCATTTTTTATTGATTATTCAACTGCCCATGGAGACTCAGAATTTAGTAATGGGGTTGAGGTTTCTGATGAAGTCTCTAATAGATATCCTTTAACAGCAAATGTTATGATGTCAGAAGATGATGCCCAGCATACTGAAAGTGACTCTGTAAGAGATATTTCTGACCATAATAAAAATATTAAAGCATGGATGCCTTTAAACATGAATGCAACAAAGGTTCATAGTACTATAGATGCATTAAGAGAAAAAAAATGTCTTGTAAGACCTTTAAGTATTGGAATTATTGGACTAGGAAAATTAGGAAGTGGAGTATTATCTGGATGTCAAGAAGATAATTGGATAAAAAGAATTGAGGCATTTTCAAATTTAACTGCTTTTAGAACTTTTGTTGGTGAAAAATACCCTGCAGTTGCAGAACAACTTCAAAAAGAGTTTGGTAGGAAGGAATGGGACTATGGATCTTTAGATCTTTTGAATGAGGCATCATGTGATAGGCCCACAATATATCATAATGCTTTTGAAAAAGTTATAGGTGCTAATCCTGATGTTTTGTTAATAACTACAGGTATGCGTGTTGGAGATCTTGAACACTATCCTGAAAGAGAGGATTTACTAAGAGGAACCTTTCCAAAAGTTGATCCCATACTTAGACAATTAGAAGATAGGAAAAAATTAGTATTTTTAGAATCAAACCCTCCTGGTTTTTTTCTAAGATACGGTCATGAGAGATATGGATTAGATCCTTCTATTATTACTTCGATTTCAGCAGATAATTGGAGACAAAAATCAGAATTAGTAAGATTATTAAATGAAAATCCTGGAACATATATTCAACCAGGAACATTAGAAGAATATACAATCTCTTGCTCAGACTTAGAAATCTCCCAAGTGTGTTTAGATATTATTGGAGAACATGGTTATGAATTTCCTTTAGTAGATAGTTGTTCTGTTAGGGACAGAGATTTATTTCCAGAGTTTCTAATGTCCGATTATAATTTTGTAAATGAGTTAGTAACACAAGCAAGACCGAAAGGTAAGGCAGCAATGGTTATGGCAGGAATTTGGGGTCAAAATTATATTAGAACTCCTATTTCTATTCGTCATGCACTTGAAAATATTGCCCATTTTCAACAGCCAAGTTCTTGTTGGTATTGTCCAATGGGAGATGAACCTGGTCCTTTACAAGGAGCTTTTTTGCAATGGCCTACAAAATTAGATTATAACGGAGAAGATGTAAAACTCAGTAGAGAATATGAAGTTGTTATAAGTAGGTTACAACCACAAATTTTTAAAGGAGTTATAGCCCAAGCAGAAGCTCAAAAACTAGCAGTATCTAGTTATTCCACAGTTAATGCATAATTTTTTCTTAGTTAGAATTTTTAAAAACTATTATTTTGGACTAGTTGGTAAACCAGGGTCTGATGTTCCTAATTTTTCAGTTATATCTTTTGGAGGTCTTATAATCGCGGAGTCTAATTTAAACATATCTAATGCAGTTTGCATGTAATGTACTGCATCTCTAGAATTTGAAAAAGACCAACGCCCCTTTCGGGAATCATTATTTAATGAAAACTCTGATTCAACAGCACCATAATCTGTTGCAATTTTATCAAGCTCCTCTATATACCCATGAACACGTTCTCCCGCACTAACCCTTATTCCAACAATAACATAAGGTGTACCATTACTTCCTGGAACTGTACCATTACCCTCTTGAACTGCTCCATTACCCTTATCTTGTGATTCTTCCATCTGATTTTTAGAAAATAAGGGTTTAAAAAACTTTGGTTACCCTTATTAAATCCTCCCTTATATATAAGCTTTAAAAATTTATATACTTATGCTTTCTTTTACAATAGTTAAAAAAACCAACAAAAACCCACTGAATTTATTTAAAAATTTATACCAACAAATAACATTTATAAATATTTAATTCTGTAATTTTATCATGATTAGAAGATTTAGAATTTTTAATCCAAGAAAATTTAAACAAGTTTTAAGAATCAATGGATATAAAACAATTGGAAATCAGGTTTACCCAGATTTGCATAATGTACCAAAGGATTATCCTTGGAAATTTAAACCAGCTACAGGACCTCTTCAAGAAGTAAAAGCTAGGGGAAGAATTGATTTAAGAACAAAAGTAAACTATCCTTTGCCTTGCGCTATTCTTGTTGGAAAAGATAAGTTATCTTTAGTTTATAAAACTCATTCCCAAGTAGCAGAATACCATCCTAAAATTCTTGAATTACTAACTGAAGAAAATGGGTTTTCAAGATCTTATATTAACAATTTTTAAATTAATAACAATCATTAACCTAATTATTTTTGTCTTTTTTGTCTTTCTAAAAATCCTTGAATAAATTCTTTATTTTTTTCAAGATTCATAATTTTTTTAATTTCATAAACTTCTGCACCCTTTACTTTTCTTTTTTCACAAGAGTGATCTGAAATTCCTCTTTCATAAGATTCTTGTGTTACAAGTATTTGTTCATCACTTGCTTCTGCAAGTCTTTTACCTGAAACTATTAAATTACCAAGTGCAGTAAATTTGAGTTTACCATCTTCAATTTTATTTATCATTTCTCCAGAATTTATTGAAATCCCAAAATCTATTTTATCTGCCATTTTTTTATTATGTTCTTTTAATATTAATTTAATTTTTTCAGCAACTTTTGCAGCCTCAACTTCATTTTTAAAACCCCTAGTTATTAAAGGACTAAAAATCAAAAAAACATAATCTCCTTGTTCATAGACTACTCCTTTTTTCTCATAAACATATTTTATTGCTTTTTCCAAACTTTGTTTTGAAGATTCATTAATTTTATTTTTTATTTTTAATACTATGATTGCTACCTTATTTTTATGACCTTTTAAAACTAATACTTGTTCTGCCTGACTTGGTATAACTATCTGTGTTTGTTTTTTAACAATTCTATCTGCAGCTGTTTCTTTTTTTATCTCTTTATTTTCTAAAGCCTCTATTTTATTAGGAACTACTTCTGATTTTTTTCTAAATTTAAATTTATCCTTAAAAGGATATGCAAATGATTTTTTCTTAAAAACATTTCTTAATAAAAATAAAATCCCCCCTATAATAATTAGAATCAAAAAAATCCAGATAACTGGAACTAATGAAAAAGAACCGGATTCTTTAATAGAATCTACACCAACAGCATGACCTGTCAATAAAACTCCATTTTCAATAATTTCTGTATCTCCATCACTTACTTTAATATTATATTCTTCATTAGAACCTGTAAGTTTAAATTCCTGAATCTCAGATAATTCTAATTCAAGACTCTTAACAAATGGTTTACCATTAAGTTCTATTTGAACATCTTTATTATAAGGAACATTACCAATATTTGTAATTGTTAATGTTTCGTTATTTACTTCATAAGAAATAATCTCTTTTTCATTTACATATAATTTTTTCTTTGAACTAATCTCTCCAGATGAAACTTCTATTTCATAATAACCTGCTGTTAAGTTACTTAAAAGACTATAGGTTATAGTCTGGTCTGATTCAACAATTTTTTCAAAAATTCTGTTTGAATTTTCATCTCTTATAATAACTGTAACTTCTTCATAAATAGGTGCATCTGTTTGGTCCATTAACAAAGGCTTAAATTCAAAATTTTCTCCAGGATCTAAATTTTGATTATTAAATGCAACATCTGCTTTTGTTAATATTTGAAAGACTTTTAAGTTAGCTATGGCAAATCCTTCACTAGTTTTTTTATCACCTAATTTTTCATAAGCAAGTACATCAATTCTATAATCTCCTGCAGGAGTATCTTTTGCAAGTTGAAAGCTTACGGAAAACTGACCTTCAGAAACTCTTCCATAAAATTTTCCAGCATCACTATTACTTTCAATTAGAGATTCTACTTCTTCATTATCTTCTTCTTCTGTAACCTCATTTTCGTCTTTAGAATCTTCTTCCTCCACATCTTCTTCAACAATTTCTTCATCATTCATTTCTTCTTTTAATTCTTTTCCTTGTTCTAATAAATTTAAAAGAGGAATACTTATCTCTACCTCACCATTAATACCTACCTCATTTAATCTTGAAGCACTTCCAGAAATTGTTATCTCTTCTCCAGGTTTTGTGAAAAAAGATTCACTAGATATAGAAACCTCTAATCTTTTTGAGATTTCAAATTCATTACTTTTAATTCCACTTTCATCACCATAGTTTGCTTGAAAATAACATTTTCCACTTACCTCATTAATTGTATAAAAACTTAAAGGTAGTTTAATATTAACATTACCTTCCTCTGGAAATCTGTTAAACTGGAGTACAGAATCTCCAGCACATACTAATTCTATTTCTAAAAGACGACCTTCCACAATAGGATCTACATTTGCTTCAATCTCAATCATATCACCTAGATTATAAGTTGATTCTGGCTGAGAAAAATAAACTCCTGCAGAAACATTCATAATTAGGAACATTGTCGTAACTAAACCTAATAATATGATTCTCTTTTTCATAACTAATTTAATAGGAGCATATATTTAAAGGTTTTGAAGTTATTTAAGCAACATTTATATATATAAAATGAATATTTTAAACATGAAAAAAGATATGCAAATAGTAACTCCTTGGGATGTTAAAGGTGATATTGATTATGAAAAACTAATAAAAGAGTTTGGTGTAGAAAAAATTACTGAAAAGATTCTTGAACAAACTAAAAAACATACAAAAGACATTCATTTTATGTTAAGAAGAAACATTTTCTTTGCAAATAGAGATTTTAAATGGATTTTAGATGAATATGAAAAAGGTAATAAGTTTTTTTTATATACTGGAAGAGCTCCTTCAGGACAAGTCCATCTAGGTCATCTTATGCCCTGGATTTTCACAAAATGGCTTCAAGATAAATTTGGTGTAGAATTATGGTTTCAATTTCCTGATGAAGAAAAATTTTTGTTTAAACAAAAACTTTCATTTGAAAAAATAGATGAATACCTTTATGAAAATATGTTAGATATAATAGCTCTTGGTTTTGATCCAAAAAAAACACATTTTATAATAGACACAAAACACGCTGATTTAATGTATAGGCCTGCATGCAAGGTTGCTAAAAAAATCACATTTTCAATGGTAAAAGCTTCTTTTGGACTTAATGAACAATCAAATATTGGAAGTATCTTTTATACTTCTATGCAAGCAGTTCCTGCATTTTTACCTTCAATAATTAAGAAAAAAAACATTCCATGCCTAATTCCACACGCAATTGACCAAGACCCTCACTTTAGATTAACAAGAGATATCTTACCAAAACTTGGTTATTATAAACCTGCTTCTATCCAATGTATATTTTTACCTCCTCTTACAGGAACTAATGGAAAAATGTCAAGTTCTGATAATCAATCAATCTTCACAACAGATGATGCTAAAACAGTAAAAAATAAAATAAACAAATACGCATTTTCAGGAGGTCAGCCAACCTTAGAAGAACATAAAAAACTTGGTGGAAATCCTGATATAGATGTTAGTTTTCAATATCTACGAATGTTATTAGAAGAAGAAGATGAAAAACTCCAAGAAATTTACAAAGACTATAAATCCGGAAAACTCTCAACTGGTGAATTAAAAAAATACACAATTGATAAAATTAACACTTTTTTAAAACAACATCAAAAAAAGCGTGAACTTGCAAAAAAACAAATTGATAAATTTATTTTTAAAGCAGAATAACAACAATAGTTATTTTTTTAAACACCCTTTTATTAGTTTATCTATGAAACTATTATCATTACATTGTGATTATATAAAATTTAAACCTTTGAAAAAGGCCCTAAAAGAGCCAGAAGAGTTAAATGAAAAAAGGAAAAAAGAGATTGAAGTTAGAGAACCTCTTGTGATTTTAATTGCTGTTGAAAAACAAGATGAAAAAAATAAGGATTTAATTGACGAGGTTGCTAAAGAAATTAAAGAAATTTCTAATCAAG
>CAZJPU010000078.1:0-6164 GCA_964548105.1 Candidatus Woesearchaeota archaeon
AAAATATAAAAAAAAAGTTTCAAGACAAAAAACTTCATTTAGTAGAAGAAATAAAAAAATTAGATGAAGAATGGCATAAACAAAAGTATGAGGCAGATAATCTACGTGCTAAAAGAAACAAAATTTCTCAAGAAATAAATAAAGCTAAAAAGGAAAAAAGGAAAAAAGAAGCTGAAAAATTAATTAAAAATGCAAAAGAATTACCTAATCAGATTAAAAAAGCTCAAGAAAAAACAGAAATTCTAGAAAAAAAAATTAGAGGATTACAAATTGAAATACCAAATATTATATCAGATAATGTTCCCTTAGGAGAAAATGATTCTAAAAACAAGGTTGGAAAAATTTTTGGAAAACCTAAAAATTTTGATTTTCCAGTAAAAAATCATGTTGAATTAATTGAAAATTTAGGACTCTCTGATTTTGATTCTGCTTCAAGAATATCTGGAACTGGTTTTTATTATATTGAGGGAGAAATTGCACTGTTAAATCAAGCTTTACTAAATTATGCAAGAGATTTTATGGTCTCTAAAGGTTTTAGATATATTGAAACCCCTTTATTATTAAGAGAAGAAATTATTGATAAAGTTACAGACTTAAATGACAAAGAACAACAAATTTACATTGTTGAAGACAACCCTAGAATGGCATTAATAGGAACTAGTGAGCACAGCCTTATTGGTCGTTATGCTGAAACAGAAATTGATGAAAAAAAACTTCCCATCAAACATACAAGTTATTCAATGTGTTTTAGAAAAGAAATAGGGGCTCATGGTATTGATGAAAGAGGTTTATTTAGGACTCATCAATTTAATAAAATTGAGATGATTATAATCTGTAAACCTGAAAATTCTGAGGATTTTTTTAAAGAAATGCAAAACATTACAATTGAGATTTTCAAGGGCTTAGAGATTCCTATCCAGGTTTTAAAAATATGTTCAGGAGATCTCGGAGATTTAAAATATGAACAAGTAGATATTGAAGCCTACTCTCCAAGAAAAAAAGCATACTTTGAAGTTGGTTCTTGCTCTAATCTAACCGGTGCTCAAGCAAGAAAACTTCAAATTAGTACAAGAATTAAAGGAGAAAGAACAACTCCGCACACATTAAATAATACAGCACTTGCAAGCTCAAGAGCTCTTGTTGCTCTTCTTGAAAACAATCAACAAAAAGACGGTTCAATAAAAATTCCAAAGGCCCTGCATAAATATACTAATTTTAAAGAAATTAAAAAACAGATATGATATTTAAATTCTTCTTCAATATATTTATAAATGGTTTTATTTGCATATTTTAATGACAACTTTAGATGTTCATTTATTTGATACAAACCCCTACAAAGAAAGTTCAGTACCTATCAACGGATCAATCGGACTTTTATGGTTTCAAGAAAAACTTCTTGATATTGGAATAGATTCAACAATTTATCCAGTAACTGATAGGCCAATTTCTCCAGGAAATGTTATAACTAGGTTAATTCAAACAGATCCTGAAGAACCAGAAGAGAGTCTAAGAGTTATGGGATTCTCGTGTTTTCACCACACAATAAAATATGCAGTAAGTTTATCAAAAATAATACAAGAATCTATGAAAAAAACCATTGTTATTGGAGGAGGTCCAATGTTTCGAGAACATTCAACAAGTATTGGATTAATAGAACAAGGATATTTTCATGCAATTAATAGGGGAAACTGTATGCCTGCAGTCCAATTATTAGAAGACTTAAAATCTGGAAAACATGAAATAACAGATTGGGAAAAACCATTTGATAATTTTAAAGTTCCTGATGGAATCTACACCTTTAACAAAGGAAAACCAATCGGAAGAAAAACTAGAAGAAAAATTACATTTAAAGACAGAGTTCCACTTAATATGGAATTCTTAAATGGAGAAGATGTTAAAAAATTAAAAATCGAACTCCCTGTAGGAAGTTCGTGTGCAAATGGTTGTGATTATTGCACTAGTGAAAACAATCAACCCCTTCCCCAAGAATTATTAGTAAATAGCGTGGTTTCTCAAGCTAAAAAATATGAGGGAATGGATCTTGTCATTAGTCTTTCTGGAAATAATCCTCTTAGTCCAAGAAATATTAAAGCTTCTTTTAAATTACTTGAAGAAATTGCTAAAACTAACCCATATACCTCTGCTGCATCTTATATAGACCCTAGTGATCTAGAGGACCATAAATATCTTGAAAAAATTGTAAGAGCTATTACAGACTATCGTATTAATACTCTTTGTATAGGTTTTGATGCAACTGATGAAAAAAGTGCCAGAATAATTGGAAGAAATTTTCTAAGGCAACCTAGAAGTCAAGAAAGATTAGAAAGAGAAGTAAAAAATGTCTCAACACTTATATCTAAAGCTAAGAAAGGATTGGGAAAACATGAATTAAATGTTGCATTGCATTATATCGCAACCCCTTTTGACACAAATGAAAGCATTCAAAAAGCATTATCAAACTTATATACAATTGGAAGTCCAAACATAGATGAAACCATAAAATTAAGATTTGTATTTTTCCCATTATGGTTATTAAATGGAAGTAAAATCAGAAATAGACTTAATCCTTATTTACAAAACAGAGATTCCGAAGAACATTTACTAGAATATAAATGTAATTGGGAAGAAATGGCTCAGTTATCTCCAGAAGCTATGGGAGCATTAAGAAGCCCTGGAGAACTTAGGCTTATTAAAGGAGTCTTATCTGATTCTGAACATTATTTTATGCAATTGGCAACAATTGCATATGGTGTTGAAAGAGCAGAAGCAATCAAATCAGGTAAAACACCAGATTCAAATATAGGGAATCAATATATCCCAGAGGTTCAAACCCGGGATTTTAGATCTGACCTACTTAAAGAAAGATACGCAGAATTTGTTGAAATGCTTCCAAGAGCAATTCAACTACTTGATAAAGAAAAACCAGATTGGTCTCCTTCAAAAGTTTTTTCGTGTGCATATTATCAATGTACACTCAAAGAAAGAATAATATAATATTTAAAAACCCCCGAACAAAAACTTTAAAACCCACGAATATTTCTCTAAATAACTAAAAATGGATGCTGAAAATAATCCGGAACATGTAGCAATAATTTTAGATGGAAATCGTAGATTTGCAAAAAGACTTATGCTTGAACCTTGGAAAGGTCATGAATATGGAAGAGAAAAAGTTGAAAAACTCATAGATTATGCAAAAGATTTAGGAATTAAAGAAATAACATTTTATAGTCTTTCTTGTGAAAATATTAATAGCAGACCAAAAAACGAACTTAGTTTTTTATATAATTTAATGAAAAAAGCATTTAAGGGAATAGATCATGAAAAAATCAAAAAAAATAAAATAAGATTTAAATTTATTGGAAATCTTAATTTGTTACCTGATGATTTAAAAGAAATTTGTAAAAAACTTGAAAAACAAACCAAAAACAATAATGGTTTTTTAGTAAATTTGCAATTGCTTATGGTGGAAGGCAAGAAATTATTGAAGCTGTAAAAAAAATTTTAAAAAATAAAATTTCTCCAGAAGATTTAGATGAAAAAACGTTTGAACAAAATCTTTATTTAAGTAGCCAACCAGACCTTGTAATAAGAACTGGTGGTGAAAAAAGAACTTCTAACTTTCTTCCATGGCAATCAACTTATTCAGAACTTATGTTTTTAGATAAAATGTGGCCTGAATTTGAAAAACAAGACTTAATTAATTGTATAGAAAAATTCAAAAAAAGAAAAAGAAGATTTGGTGCTTAATACCATTCTAAAAATTAATCCTACAAAATTATCATAAAATTTAATCAACCCCTAAATAAACCTTTAATATAATCTGCCATCTCTATTAAAAAATCCTTTCCTTCAGATCTTAATTCAACATCTATAATCGATTCTTTTCCCTTTTTAATTAATTCTTCTAACTTTTCATTACAATACTCTAAAGCCCCACAATTCTTAATGATTTCTTTTATTTTATTTACAGAATCCTCACTTATATTCTCATTTCCATAATGTTCCAACAAGAATTGTTTATCCTCGTAACTACCCAATTCTAACGCCTTTGCAATAATCAGTGTTTTTTTACCTTCTTTTATATCAGAGTCATTTGGTTTACCAATTTCTCCTATCTCTCCAAAAATACTATTAAGATCATCTTGTATCTGAAATGCAAGACCAATATTATAAGAATATTCTTGTAATTTTTTTATTTTATCCTCAGGTGCATTAGCTAACACACAACCAACATAAATAGGACCTTGAATTGTATATGTTGCTGTTTTTAATTCATAAATTTTCCATACATCTTCTTCTTTAAGATTTTCAAATCCTGGCATAATATCTAAGACCTGACCATAATTTTCCCTATTATTTATCCAACTTACATATTTTAATGCATTAATTCTCTCTTCATCATTAAAATTACTTTCAATAATACTATCATAAGCATAACTAGCACATAAATTTCCTGTAAGAATAGCCATAGAAACACCAAAATCTTCATCAGACTTTTCTTCATAAATTTTATGCATACTTGGTTTTCCCCTTCTCAAATCACTTTTATCCATAATATCATCATGCATAATCAAATACGCTTGCATTAACTCTATAAAAATAGAAGCATCAAGGATATTATCATCTTCTTTAAAACACTTATAGGCAAAAATCGTAGTTATAGGCCTTATTCTTTTCCCACCCCTTAAATTATACTCTAAAATATTGTTAATTAATTCTTTTATTTTATCAGAATAATTACCATCCTTATTTAATTTATTATTTAAAAATTCCTTAAGTGCCAAATCAACTTTATTTTTATAAAACTCTATATTTTTCATAAAAGAATATAATCATAACCTTTAAAAGATTTATCATACATACATAAAATAAGAAAAAATGAAAAAACAATCAAAAAATTCAAAAAAATTCAAAATTCTAGCAGCAGGAGATCTCCATGGAGATTCAAATATCACAAAAAAACTAGCTAAAAAAGCAGAAAAAGAAGATGTTGATTTAGTTCTTCTAGTAGGAGATATTGTTGGTTTAATTGAAACTAAAGATATTATTAAACCTTTTTTAGATAAAAAGAAAAAAGTGATTTTTGTTCCAGGAAATTGGGAAAGCAGTGAAGCTGTTGAAACCCTAAAAAATTTATATAGCATTAAAAATATCGAAGATCATTATCTTACTTACCAAGATATTGGTATTTTTGGTGTTGGAAGTGCTGATTGGCAAATGAGCTTAAATGAAGAAAAAACCTTCAACAAATTAAAAAGAGAATTTAATAAAATAAAAGATCTTGAAAAAAAAATTATGGTAAGTCATATTCATGCATCAAAAACAAAATCCGAATTTTCAGGTTTTCCAGGTAGCAAAGCTCTAAGAAAAGCTATTGAAAAATTTCAACCTGATATTTTTCTTTCAGGCCATATTCACGAAGGTGAAGGTTTACATGAAAAAATTGGTAAAACTCGTCTTTATAATATTGGGAAAAAAGGAAAAATTATTGAAATATAATGATTTTGTTAAAATATAAATTCTCTAATTCAATACCATAACAATATATACTTTAGATGCTCTAATTATTTTAAATTTAATGATAATTAAAAATGGTGTTGTCAACTAGTGAAATCTCTGAAGTGCTTGGTTTAGATGGTTGTGTAAAAATAGCTCAAAATATATTACCAATATCTTGCCTTTCAAGAAGACAAAGACAAAAAATTCTAGATCAGGTAAATAATAAATTACCAGAAGAGTTTTCAAGAAAAGCATTAGAACGCGTAAAAGAAATATTTGATAATCGACAATTTTATGAAATTGCTAAAGTCCCATTTTCAGAAGATTTCCCAAAAGGAGCCCTAATAACTGCACTAGCAGATTACTTATTAACTTATCAAACAATTAAGGAATCTATGACGCCAATTTACATTCCTTCTACAAATTCAGCACCTTCCTCGGTAATTTATGTTTTATAATGAAAAAGACCAATTTATAAAAAGCTTCTATTTCTCAAAAGATCCTTATAAAAATGTATGAATTATTTTAATTCTAATTCTCTTATTTCTGCTACATTAAGATGTTTTATTTGTCTATGATTTGAAGGACAAAATTTTAAAAAAACCGTTTGTAATATCTGCAAGGTATCACCATGTGAAACTAACAATATTTTTTTATTTTGAAAT
>CAZJPU010000079.1:0-6046 GCA_964548105.1 Candidatus Woesearchaeota archaeon
ATAATTTAGAGGGTTATGTATTACTGTTTTAAGGCCTTATGGGCTTAAATAATGAATATTTGTTACTACTACTAAGTTAGGATTAACCAAAAGGTTTATAAAGTCTAAACTCCTATAATAATTATAAAATGGTTAGATCAACAAACACTCTTGAAAATGTACTAATAGAAAACACTCTAGAAAATACAGCATTAGCAAGGTTTGCTTATATGAATAAGGACAAGAACCCTGCATTAGCATTAAGAGCATCAGAAATATTTTATAGAAATAGGGGTGTTAGTGATGATAATGGTCCTATCCATAGTACTTTAGGAAATGCAACTGTTGGAGTGAATGGAGGGGGTAGTCTTTCTGATGGTAATCTAATATCTGCTCTAAAGGGATTTTCAGATATATATGAAGATATACTGGTAGAATCTAAACTATCAGAAATAGTTAAAGCTTCAGGTATTTTTGAAGATGAAAATTCTGGTTTAGATGAACTTAAAGCTTCTTTAAGAGAAGGTCTTAATGGTTACGAAGGTGTTACATATAAAGAACTTGTAAAGAAAATTAATTCAGAGACTGCTAGTAATGAGGATCAAAGAATGATGACTACTCTTAAAATGTTAGATGCCTATCAATTTAATGGGGAAATCTATGGTCAACTTGCAAGAGAACAAGCAGAAAGTACTCAAAAACATGTTGCAACTCAAATAGGATCAATGTATGGCCTAGGTAATGGCAATGGTAGAGCTGCTTAAATTGATTTTTTATTTTTTTATTATTATATTAGTGTTTTGAATTTTTTAGATAACTTTTATTTGTTATTATTTATTAATAAAGGGAGAGAAATCTTTTTTTATTTAGAATTATTATATTAGTTCTTTTATTAATCTCATGACAACATTAAAAAAATCTTCTGCTTTATCTTGCCATTCATCAATAAATTTACCTTCAATATCGTTAATCTCACCATGCATCATTTTTCTATGAAGTTCGTGCAAATCTCTAAAATCAGTAACATACTTCATTTTTAATAATTTTTTATCAACAAAATGTTTTTTTAATAAAATAGTGATATGTTCTGGGCTTGGAGGAAGAATTTTAAGAGTCATAAGTAATGATTGTGCAGAATCAACCATTGCCCAATAACATCCTTCAATAGCACTAATCTCTGCTATTTTACTTGATCTAATATGTAATGAAACTCTGTTAAGTGCTGTGTGAATTGCTTCAGGAGTTGGACGAATTTTTCCTTCTTGAAGCAAGATTTTAAGTGGGGTAAAAAATCCTCCGAAATCAATTAAGGTATCTCCATAACGTAATATATTTATGACTGTTGGATCTCCTCTAGTTATATCTTGCCACCAAGTAGTAAGTTTAACAGTGTTTATATGTAAGTCTTTTTTATAAGGATTTTTAGCAATAATCTTTCCTAATTCTTCACGATACCAAATAATTAGTTTTTGATCAAAACGTACAGAAGCATCGTCAATAATTAAAATAATGTCAATATCAGAACCTGCAACATTAGTTTGTTTTGCCTGAGAACCAAATAATACAACTGCTTTTATTAATTTGTCAAATTTCTGATATGCTTTTTGAGCAAAATCCATAGCAATATCTCTTTCATTTTTTAGTTTTAAAGACGGAAAATTCTTTAAATCAGATTTTTTAACAGGTTTTAATGGAATAATTGGTTCAGAAATTACTTTGGATGGAGATTTAGAATCTGGTTTTTTTACTGACATTTTATCACCTTTTTTATAGAGAAATAAAGCAGAGTTTGTTTTTAAATATTTGGTTAAGGGTTTAATTAATTATTATCTATCATATTTGGGTTTTGGAATATAATCTGCTGTATCTTCTGGTTGAGGATCTTTTATTCCTGCATATTTTTTAGGTGATAGAGGCAAATGTGGAGGAGTTGTTCGAATCTGAGGTAGTTGTAAGGGGCACGGAGGTGGACTTGTTCTAGATACTAGTATCGGAACCATACAAATTAATTCCATTCCATTAGTTTTAAGTGCTCTTTGAATTTTTATTCTTGAAAGAGCTCTATTCATATTTTCTAATTTAGATGTCATGTTAGTAAAAGGGGTTTAAAATATATAAATATTATCTTTTATTCTTTTGAAATAACCTTGATTTGACAAAGCTCTTGAAAACCTATTTTTCCGTGTTCACGACCTATGCCTGATTGTTTATATCCTCCAAATGGATTACATAGTAACCATCTATTAGCTTGATTAATTTCAACATTTCCTGCATTGATTCTAGATGCAACTCTTTCTGCTTGTTCAATGTCATTAGAAAAAACTCTGCTTCCAAGCCCATAAGTAGTATCATTGGCAAGTTCAATTGCTTCTTCCTCAGTTTTAAAAGTTACTATAGGAAGAACAGGTCCAAAAACTTCTTCTTTCCAAACTCTCATATCTTTTGATATGTTTGTTAGAATTGTTGGTTCATAAAATGCTCCTGATAAATTTTCTGGAGATTTTCCTCCAATAATTACTTTTGCTCCTTTTTCAATTGCATCTTTTACTTGTTCTTCAAGTAATATTAATTGTCTTTTTGCAACTAAGCTACCGATATCTGATTCATTATTATTTGGATCTCCCACAATTTTGGTTTTTATAAAATCTTTTAATTGACTAGTAACTTCATCAAAAATTGATTCATGAACAATAAGTCTTTTTATTGCATCACATACTTGCCCGCAATTTTCATATCTTCCAGAATAAATTGTTGGAATAACTTCAGGAATATTAACATCTTTAAATACGATTCCAGGATTAGAACCTCCTAATTCTAAAATTACTCTTATAAATTTTTCAGCTGCAAGTTTATATAAAAATTTTCCTACCTTAGTGCTTCCTGTAAACCATATAAGATTTATATCACTTTCAGCAAGTTTTTTTCCTACTTTTCCATCTCCATATAATGCAGAAAAAACTCCAATAGGTAAGTTATGTGAATTGATTATTTCTTCAATAAGTTTTCCTACAAGTGGGCATTCTTCTGATATCTTAAACACAACAGCATTACCCACAATAAGATTTGGGATAATTCCACCAATCGCCATGCCAAATGGATAATTCCAAGGAGTAATAACTGCAACAGTTCCATAAGGTTCATAAACAATCTTATGAATAGAATTTTCATCTTGATGAGTTATTTTTTCTGCTATTGCAGATTCAGCATTTTTTATAAACCATTCAAATTCATCTAAAAAATAATTTGTCTCATGAATAGTTTCTTTAATTGGTTTACCTATTTCCTGAGTAATAAGTTTAGCAATTTCGTCTGCTCTTTTTTTGAATTCTTCCCCTATTGGTTTAATGATTTCAATTCTTTTTTTTAATCCTAATTCTTTCCATTTTAGTTTTGCATTATTTGCTAGTTTTACTTTTTCTTCTATTTCTTTATCAGATGAAGTTTCAACTTCTCCAATTACATTATAATCTTTTGCAGGATTTGACGATATTATTTTGTCCATGTTTTTTTGAATAATAATCCTTTAATAAATTTATCTGTGATTAGTTATTTAAATAATTTATAGAGTGAGTTATGAGAACCTAAAGATAACAGTTAAAATTAAGCAGAAGCTTTAAAATAATTTTCAACATATAACATTCTGTTTACTCCTTCAACAAATGAAGTTATAGCACCTGTAACAACATCATGATGAGTTGAAAACCCTCTTGTTTCCCAGCCATTTTTTGAAAGAGCAATTGCTGTATATGCAAAAGCACTAGAACCTTTTCCTTTAGCGATGGACCTATAATCTCCTAATCTTAAATCTCCACGATTAATAATTTCTTTAATAGCGTTTATAGAAGCGTCAATCTGACCATTTCCTCTTGCATAATTCCTTTGGTCTTTTCCATTTACTCTTAATTCAACTTGAGATCTAAAAAATTCTCCCTCTGGAACTGAATTATAAGAAACAAATTCAATTTGATTAGGAATTTTTTTATCTCCTTGTAATGCTAAAAAAAGATCTGCATCATCAGTTGTTTTTCTATTATCTGCAAGTTCTGTAAATCTTTTAGCAGTTCTTTCAAATTTTTCTTCTGTAAGATTTATGCCTAATTCTTTATATCTTGCTCTTAAAGCATTTCTTCCAGAACGAGGTCCAAAAGTAATAATAGATTCAACTCCGTAATCTGTAGGATCCATTGTTTCATAAGTTTCTGGATTTTTCATAACTCCATCTTGATGAATACCTGCTTCATGGGCAAAGGCATTACGCCCAACAATAGCTTTATTAGGTTGAGGATCAATACCAGTTACTTCTGCTACAAGTTTACTTGTTTCACCGATTAATTTTGTATTTATATTAAAATCAAAATTAAAGTTTTTTGATCTACGTGTTTTTAAAATTGCTACAATTTCTTCTAAAGCAGTATTTCCTGCTCTTTCTCCAATACCATTTATTGTTACTTCTACTTGTCTAACTCCTGCTCTTATTTCTTCAATAGTATTAGCAGTAGCCATTCCAAAATCATTATGATTATGAACTGAAAAAATAGCATCTAAACCATTATTTCTAATATTATTCATTACATATTCAACCCGGTCATAAGCTTCATTAGGCATCAACCACCCTACGGTGTCTGGTAAATTAATAGTAGTTGCTCCTGCTTGTATTGCTGCTGAAGCAACATCTACAATATAATCAAGATCTGATCTTCCAAAATCTTCACATGAAAATTCAACATCATCAACATAAGATTTTGCGTGTTTAACAGCTTCGATTGCAGTTTTTCTTACCCATTTCCTATCTTTATTAAATTTCCCGTTTACATGGATATCACTTGTTGCAATAAATGTGTGAATACGTTTTCTTTTTGCAGGTTCTAAAGCTTTTGCTGCAGAATCAATATCTTGTTTTTTTGCTCTTGCAAGTGCACAAATAATTGGTCCTTTTTCTGTTCCTATTTCTTGTGAAATTCTATACACAGATCTAAAATCTCCTGGAGAGGAAACTGGAAAACCTGCCTCTATTACATCAACTCCAAGTTTTGCAAGTTGTGTTGCAACAGCTAGTTTTTCCTCTAGAAACATGTGAAAGCCTGAGGCTTGTTCTCCATCCCTAAGTGTTGTATCAAAAAATATAATCTTTTCAGTCATTTTAGAATAAAATTAATTTAATTAAATCTGCTGAGATTAAACAATGAAGTTAATCTCATAAGAGTAATAAAAGTAAAAGCAATGCTAATAACAAATTCAATCTTGGTAAATTTTTATTAGCCATAAGAAGTGTAAAGATCAGAAGTATTTAAAGTTTTTTGTGGTTTGGAAAGTTTTAGATAAATATCAAAAACAATGCTTTTCTAAAAGTGTTAAAAAACTAAATAAAAATTTATATACTCTTTCAAGGTATTAACAAAGATGATAATTGATTTCAAAAGTTTTGAGGTTGTTGGTTTAAATGGAAGCTTAATATCTGAGACTGGAATATCTCTTCCAGTAGGGCATAAAATTGGTGAGGATGTTTATTTTAAAGCTGGTAGGTCATTTATGTCTGATGGTTTTATCTCAAGTGCTTATTCTCGTTCTGAAATAGAAGATTATGATACAGCAGGACGTTTAACATTATTACCAAGAGCGGTTCCAATGATGCTTCATGCTAGTATGCTTTATGCAGAAAGATCTCTTTTAGATTTTGCTGATTTTATATCTAAAGATAAACCTATTTCCTCATTTGAAGATACTAATTTAGATTGGCAGCAATTTCCAGAAGATCTTGAAATGACTATTGAGACTCCTCAAGGAGAACTTGATAATCCAACTATGTATGTTGTTTGTGCTCCTAATGATGTAATAGAAAAAATAAGAGATAATTGGGCAAAAGGTTTAATAGATAAATCTGAAGAACAATTTAAAGCTTATTTTCAGAGTGGGAATGAAGATGTTGATAAACGTATAAAAGGAAGTGTTTTTGCTGAATATGCAAGATGTGCACAAGATCTGGATTTGAGGATGAAAAGTCACTTATTATCTGTATTATTCGGAACTGAGTCTAAAAAAAGGGATATTTGGGAATTTGGAGCAAAGC
>CAZJPU010000080.1:0-5921 GCA_964548105.1 Candidatus Woesearchaeota archaeon
TAATTGAGCTTCATTAAAATTTTATTTTTTTTCACTATCATGTTTTATTGCTTTTTGAGGACAAACCTCATGACATTTTTTACATCTTATGCACTTTTTCATGTTTATTTCTGCTTTTTTATTTTTTATAGTTATTGCATTGACTGGACATTCTCTAACACAAATCCCACAACCAGTGCATATTTCTTTATCTACCCATGGCATTTTTATTTTTCTTCCTTTATTAATTTAATTATTTTATCACATGATTCGGATAAACCTTTTTGAAACCCAATATCATCTGGAAGTAATTTTTTAATATCTATTTCTTCTATTGCCATATATGCAATAATTGTTTTTTTGGATTTATTGTCTTTATAAATGATAACTTGCTTAGGGGGTAACAATAAAGCTCCCCTTAAGGGATTCCCTAACATACTCTTATAAGCTTTTTCAGGATTACAAAGTATTATTGAATAATATATAAAATCTTCTTGTACTTCTACCCCATGACTCCTAAATTCTTTAGCCATATCAAAAACCTCTCTAATTATAAAATTAAAATTAGAAGCTTTTTTCTTAATATCTTTAATTACTTCTTCAGGTGTTTTTTTTGTTTCAATTTTGATTATTTTACTCATTTTATTCTTTCTCATCAATGCAAAGTTCTTTATTTTTTATCGCAATAATTGTTTTTATAACTAATGTTAAGATGACTAAATTTAAGAAAATAAATAATATCCATGATGCTATTTTAAAAAACACTAAACCACTTTCATGATACATCAAAAGTGTTGCAATAGTTAAAGCATCTAATGGGAATGAGTAAGCCCACCAAGGCAGATTAAATTTAAGTTTGAGGAATATTTTTGCTTGAAACATAACTAAAATAAATAAAAATGCACCAAAATAATAAAGTATATTTCCAAAAGGATTTAATCCCCCTAATAGTTTTGTCAAAGCAATAAATCCTATGGCAGGCGGTGCAAACAAGATAAACATTGTTGGAACTAATTTTTCTTGAATTGGATGATGAAAAATAATTCTATTAAATACCAATGTAGTCAAAATCAACCACAAAAAAAAACCAATACTAAAGAAAAACCATGAAAGTTCTGGAGAAAAATGTTTAACTCCTGCAATAGGTATAATAATACATCCAACAACTGGAATAAACCAAGAAGCATTTAAATGATGTATCTCAAACTTTTCATGCCTTATCCAAACAGACATAATTATTATTGTAAATGCAAATTGTAAAATAACTCCTGTCCACCACATATATTTAGAAACAGACATATTTATGCCCAAATAAATTATGCTAATAATAAGAAATAATTTTGCAAGAATGGGATAAAAATTAAGTTTTATTG
This sequence comes from Candidatus Woesearchaeota archaeon, assembly GCA_964548105.1. Classification (GTDB taxonomy): domain Archaea; phylum Nanobdellota; class Nanobdellia; order Pacearchaeales; family GW2011-AR1; genus ARS1285. Next base: position 1,353 of record CAZJPU010000080.1, read on the forward strand.
GATGATTAAACTCTTTTCTTACATCCTCAGGATATTTAATTATTTTTAATAAATAAATAAATAAAACAACAATTATAATAAATAAAGTAAAATATAATAAATAATTACTAATTAAAATAGGCAATTTAAGAATAATTTCTGCTTTCTGCCATGCAAGAGTAAAACCTATTAAACCTAAACATATTCCTAAAAAAGAAATTGAAAAATTCTTTAATCTATTAAAATTATCTATTTCTTTAAATTCTTCTTTGATTTTATTTTCCATTTTCATTAAATATTTTTATTTTTTTTAAAATATTGTCTCCGAATTCTGAACAAGTCGAACCATCAGAATGACCTGTTATAACAATTTTTTTCTCTTCTATACAAATATCTAATGTTTCTTCTAATTTGTTGGCTTGTTTGGTAAAACCAATATGTTGAAGCAACATTATTGTTGCACGCAATATGCTTGAAGGATTAGAATATTTTTCTCTTCCTTCTTTTACCATTCTTAATGCAGAACCATGAATTGCTTCAAACATAGCATATTTCTTTCCTATGTTTGCACTACCTGCTGTTCCAACACCCCCCTGTAATTCAGCAGCTTCATCTGTGATTATATCTCCATAAAGATTAGGAAGCACAATAACTCTAAATTCTTTTCTTCTTTTTGGATCAAGAAGTTTTGCACTAAAAATGTCAACAAACCAAGAATCTAATTCAATCCCCTCATATTTTTTGGCTACATCTTCTGCAACACTTAAAAATTTACCGTCTGTAGTCTTTATTATATTTGCTTTAGTTACAACAATTACTTTATTAATTTTATTTTTTTTTGCATAGTCAAAAGCTAATTTGATTATTCTTTCTGAACCTTGAGTTGTTGTAACTTTAAAATCTATAGAAAGGTCTGTAGTAATATCAATCCCTTTATTTCCTAAAGCATAAGCTCCTTCAGTATTTTCTCTAAAAAAAATCCAATTTATGTCTTCTAGAGGTATTTTTATTGGACGAATATTAGCAAATAAATCAAATTCTCTTCTTAGTGCTACATTTGCACTTTCTATATTTGGCCATTCATCTCCTTTTTTTGGTGTTGTTGTTGGACCTTTAAGAATCACATGACATTTTTTAATTTCATTAAGGATATCTAAAGGTATAGCTTTCATGACCTTAATCCTATTCTCAATAGTTAATCCATTAATATTTACAAATTGAATTTTACCATTTTTTATTTCTTCTTTTAATAAAAAGTTTAAAATCTTTTTTGCTTCATCCATAATATAAGGGCCAATACCATCACCAGAAATAAATCCAATTTTAATTGGATTTAATTTTTTATAATCTATTTTTTCTTTTTCTAAAAGTTTAATTCTCTTTAATTGTCCTTTTACAAGTTCAGCAAAATGTTCTTTTGCTTTTTCAATATTTTCTATTTCCATTTTAAATTTTTTTTATTTAATTATATTTTTATGTTATTTTAACAGACTTTTTTAAATTTTTTATTTTTTTTTGAAATCTAAGTCTGTTACGTTTATAACTCTTTTATTTCTCTTTTAATTTAGTTTAATTTTATGCTCTTGTCATTTTTGAGCCGCATTTTGGACATTTTTTATTCATACATGGTTGTCCTATTATTTGAGATTCTTCATATCCACATTTTGGGCATTTACAGACTCCTCCAGGTCCTGTTGCAAATCCACCCATACGTCCTCTGCCCCCACCAACCCCTAAACCTCTTCTCATGCCTCTTCCTAAACCTCTTCCTAAATCTTGTGTTGCCATCTTATATGTACCTCCTTGTATTTTAATAGCTTTACTATTAATTAAAGCATCAGCAATTTTTTTTCTTGCAGAAGTTAGTAAACGGGATAGAGTTGGTTGGCTTATTTTCATTTGTTTAGCTGCTTTTTTTTGTTTTATTTCTTGTAAATCAATTAATCTTATTGCTTCTAATTCATCTTTTGCTAAAACAGAATCTTGTAAGTCTCTTAGAGTTACGCCTGCGGGTTTAAAGTAAGTTATTTTTGGATCAAAAAAAATTCTTCTTAGTATTCTTGGTCTTGACATTTTATTCTCTTGTTAAGTTTATATTGCATTTTGGGCATTTAATTGTTGAACATGGAACTCCTTTTTTATGTTTTTTCTTATAATCACATTTAGGACATATACAATAACCTTCAGGACCTTTTCCTTTTGCTTCATTGAGAGTATCCTTAAATTTTCCTTTTCTCTGCCAACCAAATTCTCTTCTAGTTATTTTTGAAACCAAATCTTTTGGTTTAAAGTAGGAGTTTGTAAAATCATGACTTTTTATTTGAATAGCTATATACTCTAAATGTTCAACATTTTCAACTAAATTTTCTTTAAGATTATTAGAGATTTTAGTTGCTTCTTCTACACTGATTTTATTTGGAAGTTTAATTTCTAAATTTGCGTTTATAACAGAACCTTTTTTTTGAGTTTTTAAATCTGAAATTTCTATATGCTCTTTTTTTATAACAGCTTTAATTTTATTTTCTGTTTCTTCTCCTGCAGAAACATCTAATAAAGAATCGGTTGCTTCTTTTCCTAGTGAAAAAGATTCTTTAATAATATAAAGTCCAATCAAAAAAGCTAATAAAGAATCTGCATAAATCCAGTAAGGTGTTATCATTAATCCAATTAGAACTGCAATAGATGCCCATACATCAACTCTTGAGTGAATACCATCTGAAAGCAAACTAATTGAATTTTCTTTTTTTCCATAATAAATTTTTAATCTTGCCATTATTTCATTAATAAGTGCAGAGAAAATCATAATTCCTAATGCCAAGTATCCAATATTAATTGAAGAAGGATTTTGAAATTTACGAAAAGAATCAAAAACAATAAAAGCTCCTGTTAAAAATAAAATAATAGTTATTATTAATCCTGATAAAACTTCAAATTTGTGATGTCCATAAGGGTGCTTTTTATCTACTGGTTTTTTAGCTAATTTAATTCCAATAAATCCAATTCCAGAAGATAAAACATCCATTGCTGAATGGATTCCTTCTGCAAATATAGAAGTAGCTCCTGTTAAAAATCCTACTATAAGTTTTCCAATTGCTAATAAAAGATTAGCAAATACTGCTATTCCAGCTATTTTTTCTTTCATTTTTCTTCTAAAATTTTATTTATTATTATTCCATGTATAACAGACATGATTATTATAAGAAAAGAAAGTATTAAAGTATATTTAATTCCAAAATAAAGAATTAATATTGGAATATAAGGTATTTTTATAGAACGAACATATATAAAACATGCTATTATCCCGTAACTTACTCCTTTTTCTTTTGCTTCTTTTAATAACGGATACCATAAAAAAGGAGGTCCTGTTGAGATTATTCCTCCAATAACAGCAAAAAACCATTTTCTTATTGATTTTTCTTTAAAATGTTTTGCTATCAATTTTGGAGTTACGAAATAATTTATAAATATCATAAACACAAAAACAATAAAAAAAGAAGGAATTATTTTTTTTAACATTTCTATAAAAAAGGAGAGAGATTTGTTGAAGTATCCTGCATTAATAAAGAATAAAATAATATAGATAATTATGACGAATATTAGAAAATACCATTGAGCCTTTCCTTTTTTTGTTTTTTCCATTTTAGATTAAACTATAGATTATTGCAGTTATTATTGCAATAATTATTGAAAAAATAAAACTAAGAATATTTCTGGTTATTGTGAATTTTTTTCCTAAAGTTATTGCTTCTGCAGGTAGTTGAACAAGTCCCACTGTAACCCATGAAGCTAAAAATGCTGTTATTGCAATTAGGCTAACTCCTTGTTTTAAAAATTCTCCTCCCATAATATAGCTTGTCATAGGATTTCCTGCTAAAATACTTCCAACTATGCTTCCAATCAAAGGATCAAAAAAGTTTCCAGTAAAAATTTTTGTATAAAAAGATTTTGGAATAAGAGAAGCTAAACTAACTAATAACATAGTCCCAAAAAGCATAGGAAAGAATGCATAAATAGCCTTTCCTGCTTTTAGGATAGATTCTTTTAGAGTTTGTTTGTTCATCTTGTCTCTTTTACATAACTGGTTTTTATCCTTTTAATCTTTTTTCTATTTCTTTTTTTTCTTCTTCTATTGTTTTTAGTTCTTCTCTAAGTAATTCTTTTTCTTGTTTTTCTGTTATAACTTCTGGTTGTGTTGTAAAGTTTCTTTCAAATCCTCTTCCTCTACCAAAACCTCTTCCCATTCCTCTTCCGAATCCAGAATTCATAAATCCAGGTATATTAAAACCTGCACAAAATCCTCTTCTTCTTCCAGTCATTGGTCCTTGTCCAGAAGGGCCTGTTCTATCTCCTTGTGGCATTTTATTTTTCCTCCTATTGTTATTTAATTTATTTATAATGAATATCCATTCATTATTCTATTATGAATAAGCATTCAATACTATTTAAATGTTATTGTTTTATTTTTAATAAGATATTAGGCAATTTTTTATTGTTTATTAATTTAAAAACATTTTAGTTGAGTTTATGAAACTTTAATAGTAGTGGAATCTAATTAATCTTTTGAGAGATAATATAAAAACCCAGATTATA
>CAZJPU010000081.1:0-5917 GCA_964548105.1 Candidatus Woesearchaeota archaeon
AACAAAACTAAATTTTCCTTATTATATGAAAGTAGATTTATCTAAACATAAACTTAAAGAAAAAGCAGTTATGGAACTCTTAAATCTTGAACAATCTAAAAAAGAATTTGAAAATCTTAAACAAAGATTTCCAAAAGAAAAAATAATTATTCAAGAGAAAATTAAAGGCATTGAGATGGTTATTGGTTTAAAACATGATGATGTTTTTGGAAAAATGTTAATGATAGGTTTTGGAGGTTCTAGTATTGAAGAAAAAAAAGATATTGAGTTTAGAGCAACACCCCTAACTAAAGAAGAGATTGTTCAGGCATTAAAATCTTTAAAAAATTATAATCTAATTAAAGAAAAAAATCTAGCACTAGATAAATTCTATGAATTAGCATTTAATATTAGCAAACTAGATTTTAAAGAATTAGATTTGAACCCTGTTTTTGTCAATGAAAACCAAGCAATTATTGTTGATGCAAGAGGAGAATAATAAGAGAGAGTATCAATATTTAAGAACATCTCCAACTTCTTTACACATATCAAAAGGTTCTTTAAAAAAAGGAATTTTATTTTCAAGAATTTTTTCTGAAGAGTTAATTTTATCACTTCCCATAAAACAAGCAATAACTGGTTTTTTTAATTTTAATAATATTTCTGCAGTTTTTTTAGGATTTGTCATATACTGGGGAGTTAAAAGGATTAAATAAAAATCAAAAAAACTCTCATTTTCTAAAACCTCAAAAACCTTTTCAAATCTATCTGGTTGAGCATCTCCTAAAATATCAACAGGATTATTATGGCTCCAACAAATAGGTAAAACCCTATTAAGTTTATTCCCAACCTCTTTCGGAATCTCCACAACATCAATATTATTTGTATGGCAATAATCAGAGGTTAAAACTCCTAATCCTCCTGCATTTGTGATTATACAAGCCTTATTCTCACCTTTTTTCAGATTTATCTTTTTCTTATTCAAAGACTTTTTCAAGTTAAAAAGTTCTGAAATTGAATCAACTTCTTTTACCTGACATTGTTTAAAAATTCCTTCATAGATTCCTTTTTCAGAAGCTAATGATGCAGTATGAGAACTAGCAGCCTTTTTCCCAACTTCAGATTTTCCTGATTTTAGAACAACAATTGGTTTGTTACATTTTTTACAAACCTCTATAAATCTTTTTCCTTTTCCAGGTTTCAATGATTCCATATAAATCACAATTTTTTCTGTATCTTTATTTTTTGAATAATACTCAATAAAATCACTAAAATCTAGACAAGCCATATTACCTAATGAGACAAATCCAGATAATCCTAAATTCATATCAAGTACAGCAACACCAATTGCTCCAGATTGACTTAAGAAAGTAATTTTACCTTTTTTTAAATCTCCCTCAAAAAAACTTGCATTGACTTTATTTAAGGGATTAACAAAACCTAAAACATTCGGTCCCAATAATTTAATTTTTTTCTCATTAGAGAAACACTTAATTTTCTCTTCAATATTATCATTTCCGATTTCTGAAAAACCAGAACTAATTACAACAACACCTTTAATCCCTTTTTTACAAATTTCCTTTAAAATTATTGCAATAATCTTTACATTAACTACAATAATTGCACAATCAATTTTTCCTGGTAGATCTAAAACAGATTTATAACATTTCTCTCCTAAAATTTCAGAAACATTAGGATTAACAGGGAAAACCTTCACATTTGAATTAAGTAAATTTTTAAAAACAATATGCCCTACACTATTCTCTTTTTCCGAAGCACCAATCACCGCAAATGATTTTGCTTCTAAAATTTCTTTCACCATTTATATAATTAATGGAAGAGTGTTATAAACTTTTGGGAATAAATGAACGCCGCCACCCGGAATCGAACCGGGGGGCCCCGAAGGGCACACGTTAGCAACGTGTTGCAATACCATTATGCGATGGCGGCTTAAATATAAGATAAACTTATCACAATTTAAAGTTTTGTGTTATGAAAAAATAATAATTATTTAAAAAGTTAATACCTTATCTGAATCTCTTACTATTTCATATAAATCTCTCATTGTTGAAAGTGGACAACTCTCTGTAGAATCCATTTTTCTTGATTTCATACAACCTCCACAGGCATAAATTTCTCCACCTGCTTGCAAATATTTTCCCACCATTTCCCTCACATTAAATTTAGGATCATCAGTTTCTGATTCAACTCCCTTCCCTAATAAAAATGTTCTTACACCATCTCCTTCTCCCAAAGAAAAAGTTCCCAATCTATAAGCATTCCAAACTGTTTCAGGGTCTGTTTGAGTTATAATTATTCCTAATTTCATTATGATTTAATGTGTTACTTATTTATAAATTTTAGTGAATTTAGTGGTTTATAAGAATTATTATCCTTTAATTTTCTACCCAGTGTAAAACTTTGGAGCCCTTATTAGCAAGCCGGTGCAATACCACTATGCGATTGTGGCATAAAATTATAGAATATTTTAAGAATTTAAGGGTTTACGTTTATTGAAAATTAATTATAAACATTAAACTAAAAATTACTGCCAGATTGTATTACAATATCCTTAGAACAAGTATTTCTTAAAAAATAATTATTAATTTTATCATAAGTTGGTATATCTTAAGTAATGTGTCCAGTAAAATATCCAAAACAATCATTTCTTAATTTTCCAATTATTTTACAGCTTCATCAGACTCTTCTTCTTCCTTACTTCCTTCATTAAAACTTGCTTGATTTATTCCTGTTTTTTCATCATCATTACCTATATTGTCCCCAATCTCATTATTCTTCTCAATTTCTTTTTCATTGTTTCCATTGCCGAATATTCCTTTAAAAAATTTAATAACTCCATCCATTGCTCCTGCAACAACATTTGGAGCAACATATCCTTCTTGCCCAATCCCAGGCCCACTACCAGGATTATCCCCTACTTCATCACTTCTATCAAAACATTCTAAATCAATAGTACATTCATAACCTTCACCAGAATCTCCCATTATAGGTACTGTTTCCATATGTTCTCCTTGAGCCATACAAGCACCTTCTATTTCTATCCATAATTCATCTGTTAAACAAGGTCCAGCATATAAATATTCACAAGATTTTGCGCATTTTTGACAAGCTCCATTTCCAGTTTCTCCTTCACCTTCAAAAGTTCCATGTGAACATTCTATATTAGGATCAATTTCATTAATACAATCTCGAATACACTGCTCTGCCTCATTTTGTGCTTCTGGTTCTTTAATCATTCCACATTCATTTTCACAAGAAAATATATTTTCATTTTGGCATTTAATATCATATTTATCATCACAACCTCGAACAATACATTTTTGCATACAAACTTCTCCTTCATCAGCAGGTTCTGGTTCTGGTTCAACACTACATTCAGTCATACAAACACTCTCTTCCTTACCTTCAGTTACAACACAATTGTATAGGCAATCACTATCTTCTGCACTTGGTCCTCCAAAACCTTCTTCAGGATCCCCTATCATTTCATTAGAACTAATTACTTCTCCGGTCATTTTACTATTTCCATTAGAATCACTGCCACCATAATTTCCTCTGCCAGCTTCATTTGAAAAACTATCATCATCTTCATTAGAATTACCAGCAGTAGCAACATCATTACTTTCTTTCTCTCTAATCCCTAAAGCTATCATTACATTTTTATCTCCTGAAGAAAAAAACAATTTAACATTATCAATAAATCTATTAAATCCAGAATAGGTTTGGGATTGTTCCTGAGCTAATACTAATGGTGAAACTAATAAAATTCCTAATAAAAGTAAAACTATCGCTTCTTTTTTCATTAATATTATAAGAAAAGAGCATATAAAAATATACTGTTATAAAGAATTTCTAGTATAGTTGAACTTTTGTTCTACTCTCTTAGCAACCCATTGCAATACCCTAGCGAATAGCGGCATATAAATATTGAGATATTTTACTATATAAAAAACTAATTGTTATAGTTTTTTATGTTGATGGTTTTATTAAGTTAGGTTTTTATAATAACTTTTCTTTAATTAATAATAAAGAGGGATAAAAATGTTAAAAAAAGATTTGTTATTATTTGTCATTATTTTTTTAGTTTCTATTAGCTTAGTTTATGCTACATCTTTAATTAACTTTGAAAATCCTACCCCTAATAATGCAACTTCAACTTCAAATACTTCTATTGAAATTAATGTTTCAATTACAGAAGAAAATCTTGATGAATTAATCTATAATTGGGATGGGACCAATTTTACTTTTTTTGATAATAGTCTGGTTTTAATGTATAATTTTGATAATGTTTCTACAGGTGAGGTTATCAATGCGTCTTTTACAATGTCATCATCTGTAAATTCTTATCATTATGAAGATTTAACAAGTATTTCTGATTACACCATTCAATCAGGAGACTATATTGAATATGATGTTTTATGGACCAGTGCAACCGATAAAATTGCATTTGATTATACCACTTCAGATACTAGTAATTTAAGAGATTCAGATACAACTGATCAAAATGGGTTAAATATTCATGCTGAAACAGATTTATCATCTTATACTTTAAATAAATGGTATCATAGAAAAATTGCCATTGTCGGTGGGCATGTAGGAAAAATTATCCAAAATTATGATGTTGTATGTGAGCAAAATTCTGCTGGTACTTATGCAGGGTATTTAGATAACATCTTAATAACAGATGGTGCTGGAACAACTAGAAAATTAATTTTCACTAATGGTTCATTTACAAATTCACAGCATCTATCTAATTTAGGTTCATTGAATGTTCTTGTTAATACTACTAATGGTCCACAAAAAATATTTGATAATTCAAACAGTGGCAATAATGGAACCATTATATCAGCTACTTTTGTAAGTGATGGAAAATATGGAGGGGGGTATAGTTTTAATGGTGTGAGTGATGCAATAAATGTCCCCTTAAGTTTTGGTTTAGGTACTAGTGATTTTACAATTTCTACTTGGGTGAATTTAGATTCAGTATCTGAGGGAGGATCGTTTGTAAAAATAGGAAGTTCAGGAGGGGTTGGTATAGGGGTAGGATCAACTTCATACAATGATATTGGTAATGATTTAATTATTTTGTATGAAAATAGCCGATGGATTGACACTAATGTGGCAATCGGAACCGGATGGCACCATTTAGTAATAAGAGTAAATAGTAATGGTCATCCTGAAGGATTTATTGATGGAGTATCAGTTTACAGTGATTCTCTTGGCGTTCCACTTACTCTTGAAAGTATTACTCAAATAGGTGGTTATGCTTCTAGATATGTGGATGCAATAATTGATGAAGTTCGTATTTGGAATAGAAGTTTAGGTACTGATGAGATATATCAACAATATGTCTCAAACTTACAAAAATATAATTCTACTCAATGGTATCTTTATGTTAACCAAAGCAAGAATTCAACTGAGGGTTTAGATGATGGAGATTATACTTATTTTGTTTCTGCTAAAGATGATAGTGGAAATGAGAATATAACTGAAACAAGAATGATTATAATTGACACAACTTATCATTTAATTAATTTTACAAATCCCACTCCTGATGATGCAACTTCAACTTCAAATACTTCTATTGAAATTAATGTTTCAATTACAGAAGAAAATCTTGATGAATTAATCTATAATTGGAATGGAACTAATTACACAATGTATAATGATTCTTTAGTTTTAATGTATAATTTTGATAATGTTTCTTCCCTAGGTGAAAATGATACTCATGTTGTTGATGTTTCTAGTTATGGAAATAATGGAACTGGAATTAATTTTGATTTAGATGAGGTTACCAGTGGAAAACACAATGGTGCTTTTGATTTTGATGGAATTGATGATTATATCATGGTTCCAGATTCTGAAATATTTGATACAGGAAATCAGATAACTACTTCTGCGTGGATTAAAACTGATT
>CAZJPU010000082.1:0-5698 GCA_964548105.1 Candidatus Woesearchaeota archaeon
GCTTCTTGGGATATGGATAAAATAAAAAGTAAATAATTTCTCACAAAAATCAAACAATAGAAAAAAGAATCAAAAGTAAAAAAATAAAAATCAATACTATTAAAAGAAAAATTACCATCCAAAAATTATCTCGGAGTTTTTCAAATCCTTTTGATTCTTCTATAATTGTTTCTTGAACCTCAGAACCTAAATCAATAGTTCCTTCTATAAAACTATAATCAATCATTCCAGTTATATTATTTGGTATTTTAACTGATTCATCAAATTCAGTAGATTTTGGTTCTATTCTTCTCCCTAATTTATTTTTTTCAAAACATTTCCCATTACTACACTTATAATCACATTCTTCTACTAATTCTTCTTCAATCAAACTATCACAACTATTATTTAAACAACTAGGAATAGTTGTTCTATTAATAACATTATCATTCTCACAAATTAATTCTGAAGTTACAGTACCACAGTCACTATTATTATAACATTCAGGTTCTATACAAAAACTACTAAAACATCCAAATACACAGGTTTCTACTAATCCTTGACTAATCTCTTCAACACATAATTCATTTTGACATGAAAAATTATGAAAATCTTGAAAAACATTATTTAAATCACAATAATTTTCATCATAAGAATCTTCAGGACAATCATTATCATTAGAACATTCTGGTAAACACATACCTTCATAACATCCAGAATCACACTCATCAATCAACTGTCCTTCACTACTATTACTACAATAACTAGAGATAGTTCCAGGACTTTCACAAACATAAGTTATATAATAATCAAAAACATTATTATCTTGACAAAATAATTCTCCTAATAAATAATTAATACCACAATCTAGATTATCATAACATTCAACATCCTCACACACACCAGTTACACAAATATCAGAACACTCTTCAACTATCTCAATAACAACTTCTTCAACACACTCTTCTCCTAAACATGAAAAATCATGAAAATCATGAACAACATTATTTAAATCACAATAATCTTCATCATAAAAATCTTCGTGACAATCATTATCCTCACTACATTCTGGTAAACACTCCCCATTACTACAACCATTTAAACATTCTTCATCAATCTCTTCATTAACATAAGGATTTCCCATAAAACATCCCCCACTAATACATCCTTGTTCAAAGCAAAATTGAGACCTATATACATTTCCTTGTTCACAATAATTCTCTCCCCAATTTCCACAAAAATCTTCTCCACAATCAATTAAAAATACAGGAGTTACAATTACTTCACACTCACTTTCAAGAGTTCCAGGATTAAGACAACTTGAATTTTGCAATTGTTTATAAACATCATCATTAGTACAAAATTCATCTCCTATAAATCCAGTGGTCCCACAATCATTATCAATTACACAATTAATAGAAAGATGACTACAATAACTTAAATCAGTTCCAGGATTATAACACTCATCATAAGTATAAAGATTTGAATCATCACACTCAAAATCATTATTACATACAATTTCTACAGCAGAAGCCATGAATTTTGAATTAACTGTGTCTGTATTTTCATATCCAACATCTGCACATGCTCCATTAACACAAGTATCAGGACATGTTTCTATTAATTCTGAACTTAAACTATAACTACATGAACTAGATACAGTTCCAGGATTACTACAAGTATATTCTTTATAATCTTGAAAAACATCATCTCCTGTACAAAAAAGAGAACCAATAAATCCCTCTGTTCCACAGTCAGTGTCATCATAACATCCTATATCTGCACAAGCTCCATCTTTACATCCATTTGAACACTCATAATATTCAAAGTTATCATTATAATTATCACCATCACAAAAATATTCTATTAATACATTATCATCGTTACATGAATCTATCCAGGAACCACAATCAGCCCCTTCAGCACAAGGAGGGTTAACAGTTCCCTTAACATAATAATCCTTTCCTCCATCAGAATCTATGCATTGAAAATTATTGCTTTCAGAAACACATTCATTATTACATGCAATTTCTTCAGCAGAAACCATAAATACTAGATTTAAAAATAATAAAAATCCTACAAAAAATAATCCTATTTTTTTCATTAACTTTTTTTCTTTAAAGGGGTCCATCTACTTTTTCCTATCACCCCTTATAAGTAATAGTCTATTATTACTATATAAAATTCTTTTTTTCAGTTTATAAATAATATTGCCCTAAAGAGATTATTACAAAAAATAATAGTATCAGAATATTTTATACAAAATAATAGTATCAGAATATTGGATGTAGAACATGTTTTCTTTAATAATACTTTAAAAAATATATTTCAAAAACTTTTTAAATGACTTTAACTACTTATTACTAAATAAAATATAAGATGGTTTTTGAACAAATACCTTATTTCATAGAATTTAATGAATATGTAAGAGCAGCAATAGTATTTTTTGTCTTATTTCTGGCATTTAGAATTGCTTTTTATTTTATAGAAAGAATAATCATAAAAATAACTTCAAAAACATCTACAGATTTAGATGATTTATTATTAAAAAAATCTTCAAAACCCCTTACATTTCTCGCATTATTAATAAGCTTGATTTTTGCATTAGAAGAAATACAATTTACAGAAGGAATAGAAACAATAATTTTTAAAACAATTTATTCTTTAATTGCTGCAGCTACAGGTTTTTTAATATTTACTATAATTGACATATCTTTAGTAAGAGTATGGGAAAAATTTGCTAAAAAAACAAAAAGCGATATTGATGATAGCATTGGACAATTAGTCCATGAAGTTTTAAGAATAGTCATATTTGTTATTATATTACTCTCAATATTAAATATCTGGGAAATTAATATAGTTCCTCTTCTTGGTGCGCTTGGAATTGCAGGCCTTGCAGTAGCACTTGCACTACAACCAACCCTCTCTAATGTTTTTTCAGGAGTATCTATTATTATAGATGGCACATATAAACTAGGAGATGTTATTAAACTAGAAAGCGGAGAAATGGGCGAAGTATATAAAATTGGGTTAAGAACTACAAGAATAAAAAGTTTTGATAATGAAATGATTATTATTCCTAACAGTCAAATTGCTAATTCTACTGTTCAAAACTTTTTCCAACCAGATAGATCTATAAGGGTAAATGTTGAGTTTGGTGTTGAATATGGTGTTGACCCTGAATATATTAAAAAAATTGTGATTGAAGAAATTGATAAAATAAAAATTATTAACAAAAAAGAAGAAATAAGAGTTTTATTCTTAAATATGGGAGATAATGCATTGCAATTTAAAACAATGTTTTGGGTGGATAATATTGCTAAAAAATGGCCTGCTCATCAAGAAGCAATTACAAGAATTTATAGAAGATTTTACAAAGAAAAGATTGGTATTCCTTATCCTCAAACAACAGTTTGGCTTAGAGATGAAGGAAAAGCAAAGTCTCCTGACCCTGAAGATGTAAAATTCAAAAAAGTTAAAGATAAATATTTTTCATCTTTTGGTCATGAATATAAAGAACCTAAAGATGAAAAAGAAGAAGAAGAAAACAAACCTAAAAAAAAGAACCTATTTAATAAATTTAAATTTAAGAAAATAACAAAAGATTAATCTTTTTTTACTCATCAACATTTATTCATCAACAATTACTCCGTCTTTTTTCAATTTTTCCAAATATTTTTCTAAATCTTTAATATCTTTTTCATATCTTGATTTTACTGTTAATTTTTTAGCGTGTTTTTTACAATATTCAGTAACTTCATCAACCTCTCGAACATTAAATGCAGGAGATACATCCATATTAGGACCTGATTCATATTCTTCTGGGTATGTTTCTCCAACCATTTTAAAGAGTTTTTAATAATATTTTAATAATAATTAATTAAGTTTTCACATATATATAAGAGTTATGGTTTGTTAGCGTTGTCCGAAGTTCTAATTAAAATTTTTGAGGTATTGGTTCCTCTTAAGAATTTGATTTTTCCGCCTCATTAATTAGGGTGGAAGAAATATAAATTCAATAACAAAAGAGTCAAATCAATCTATTTCAGACAACGCCGGTTTATTTGGTTATGTTATTTATTTGGTTTTGTGTAAACTTACCTATGACATAAGAATGACAAAGGTTTCCCTGTTTTTGAATCATAAATTTCTGAATTTTTACCAGGTTTTTGAAGATAATTTATTTTATCAACACTCAAATCTCTACTTAATCCAGATCTACCTATTTGAAAACCCTCAGCTGTAGGTTCTGCTATTGAAAAAACTTTATCCCCAAGATTAAAACTAAAACCATTTCTATCTGGATAATCTCCTTCAACTGCAACAGTAATATGTTTATCAACATAAACTAATCTATAATCAATATTTGTCTGTTCCAATAATGAAGCATATAAAATTACTTTTCCACTACAATCTGAACCACCAGTCATTAAAACCTCGTTTGGTCGCTTTAATACTTCAACACCTAATCCAGCATCAGAATAATCATATTTTAATTTATCTGTAACAAAACTAAGTAATTTTTGAGCCTTTCCTTCTTTTGTACTTTCTGTACCTATTAATGAATTTGTTAATCTTGTTAATGAACTCTCTCCTTTTTTTGCAACAAAAGCTCCATGATTTGCTATAACTTGATGTCTTCCAGACTTATTAATACCAAGATATGCCTTTAAATAACCACAAAAAATACTTTTATTAGTTAAAAAACCTTCTAGTTCTTGCATATCTATAGAATAACTTACACCTGAATATGGAATATTGATAGTATCAGATTCATCAACTCTAAAACTCTCTGAAGGAAATCGAAAAAAATAATTTCCTGGCTTTTTTAAAATATATTCTCCAAGTTCAACCCTATTTCCGCTAAATTCTCCACGAGAAGTTTTTCCAAATTCAACAGAATCAGGATCCAATGTCAATTCGCCAAGTACTTCTGTTGAAAAATGTCTTTTAGGAACTGACAAATACACCATTCCTTCTCCCAACTCAAGTAATTTTAATTCTGCTTTTGTACCTGTGATTTGTTCCATAAAATCTGAATTTGAAAATTTTGGCTGTGATAAATAACTTAAAACCGTGCTTCTTAATTTATTTTCTGATTGAGCTTGTTCTGTATCAGATTGAGCTTGTTCAGTTTTAGGAATATTAACATTACTTTTATCTTGTGTTTTTTTACATCCAGGTATACCTGGTACTAAAAGTAAACTTACTAGTCCTGTAGCAATAATTCTTTTCAAGTTATTCATGAAAATAGCAAAAATATTTACTTTATAAATCTTTCCGCTTGTAACTACTTTTTAGAGACTAATATATTCCTTAAAGTAAAGGATTTCCCTCACTTCTACATTATTATCAAAAAAACAAACATTTAAATATACATAGGTATACAATTGTATATGGAAACAACTATAAGATTAAATCCAAGAACAAAATCAGATTTAGACACATTTAGACAATATAAAAATGAAAGTTATGATGAATTAGTTAGAAAACTTATTCAATTGGCTAAAATATGTGAAAAACAACCCCAATTAAGCCAAAAAACTATCCAAGAAATAAAAGAAGCTAGAGAAAATATTAAAAAAGGAGAATTCTATACAGAAGAAGAAGCTAAAAAGATTCTTGGCCTGTAAAAATGTATAAATTAATTTTTGAAAAAAGGGCCTTAAAAGACTTGAATAAGTTAGAAGAAAATATTAAAGAAAGAATTTGGAATAAA
>CAZJPU010000083.1:0-5661 GCA_964548105.1 Candidatus Woesearchaeota archaeon
TTTTAAAGAATTATTCCATGCATGTGCTATATGAATCCTTCCAGAAGTATATGGAGGCCCTTGCAAAAAATAAAATTTTTTCCCATTTTTATTTTTCTCTTTACTTTTTTCATAAACCTTATTTTTTTTCCAAAAATTAAGTATTTCTTCTTCTATTTCTTTAAAATCTTGCATTTTATTATTTATATTCTATTATTTTTAAACCTGACCTTTTTTTTGAATATGGTATTGAAAGCCCTTTGCTAATGCTTTTACCCCCGAATAAATAATATTAGGGTCAACACCAACCATTGAAAATTTTTCTCCATTTCTAAACCATACTTCAGTTCTAACAACACTTTGTTCTTCACTCTGATCTGCAAGTCTTGTTTTGTAATTAGCTAAATGTAAATCTTTTACTTGAGGATATTTTTGTGATAATATATTTTTTAAAGCTTTAAATGCAGCATCAATAGGCCCGCCTTCTACACTGACCTCATCATCTATTTCTTGACCATTTATCTGACATAATGTATAAAAACTAGACCTTTCTTTTTCATTTAGATCTATCCTACTTTTTATATCTGCTATTTTGATTCTAAAAAGTTCCTTACTATCTTTAAAATGCCTTGCAATTAAGAGATATTGTTCTGCAGGATTTGTTCCTATATCATATCCTTGACCTTCAATTTTTTTTAACTCTTCAAAAAGTTTTGATTGCCTTGATCTAAAATCTAAAGATTTTTTATCAAGTTCAATTCCAAATTGTTTTGCAGATGCAATAACACTACTTCCCCCTCCCTGAGTTGTTAGTGCCATTATTCTTTTATTTCCATATTTTTCAGGGCCTTCAAATTCATAAGACTCAGGCCCAATCTTTAATATAGCATTTTGATGTAACCCCCCTACATGGGTAAAAACATTTTTCCCTACAAAAGGAGTTCCTTCAAAAGGAGTTATTCCTAATAATCTGCAGGATTCTTCATAAACCTCTGTTAATTTTTTAAGTTCAACATTAGTTTTTCCCTCACAATTTCCTAAAAATACTGATAAGTTAAGATTTCCTGCTCTTTCTCCACTACCATTTATTGTTCCCTGTACCATCTTAATAAAAGGAATACTGTTAAGTGAATTTACAAGTGCAAGTCCTCTATCATTATGAAAATGAACCCCTAAACCTACTTCATTTTCAGAACCAGATTCATTAGTTACTAAGTTTTTATTTTTTAGATATTCATAAGTTTCTTTTACAATTTCTTGAACTTGTGAAATAGTCATTCCCCCCCTTGTATCACATAAAACTAATCTTTTTGCACCCCCCTCTATAGCCTTAACAAGAGTTTCAAGAGCATATTCTTTATCATCTTCAAATCCATCAAAATAATGTTCAGCATCATAAAATACTGTTTTTCCCTGATCAACTAAAAATTTTATACTTGCAAAGATTCTTTCCAAATTTTCTTTTTTTGAAATACTTAACTGTTCTTCTACTTGTTGCCTATTTGTTTTTCCTACAATACAAATATATTTTACTTTTATTTCAATTAGTTTTTGCAAATTAATATCTGTTGCAACATCTTGATTTTTAGAAGTTGAACCAAACACAACTAATTTTGATTTTATTCCTAATTCTTGTAATTTTTGAAATGATGCAATTACATCTTCTTGCATTGGCCATCCTATTTCAATATAATCAGGATGATACTTATCAAGTTCTTGTATTAATGTTACTCTCTCGTTTAAACTAAGACTAGCCCCTCCTGTTTGAGGCCCTTCTCTTGGTGTGCAGTCATAAATCTCAATCATTTAAAGTTTCCTGCAAGCCCAAAAATAGAATCAATAGGCTTACTCATATAATAATTATAATAATACTAGCAATAGCTATAATAGAAACAATACTTATCTGGTTTATTGTTTTCATAGCCATTTTAAGTCTCGTTTTGATTAATAATAAGGGGTTTTTAAAGTTTATTGATTACTAGAGTCATCTGGAATTGCTTGGTTTGACTCTTCTCTTGTTTAATTTAATTTCCCTCCCCCTATTAATAAGGGAGGACAAATATAAATTAGTAAAGACCCTAAAACAAATATAATATTTTCAACACAGTTTAATTACTCTTGATATTGAATTTCAGCATTTTTTATTGTTTCTATAATTGTATCAGGGTCTTCAGGCATTTGTAATAAATAATCATAATCTTTAGGATGTGTAAATCCAAGAGAAGATTCTAAAGAATCTTTACTAAATGCAGAGAATATTACTAAAGGAACCTCTCCTGCAAGTGTAATTTCTCTTAAATTCCTATGTCTTTCAGCGATATTCTCTCTATCAGAACCTTCTCCAATAGAACATTCTCCATATGAAGAATAAACATGAGGATCTAATATTGCTACTTTATATTCTCCGGCACTTAAAAAACCAATCCCAACCTCATCAGTCTTAGCAAACTGAGAATCATAACCTTCTTGTATTAAAATTTCCCGAAACAAATTATGAATAGAAGGGTTTCCAATAAATAATATTTTTTGGTTCATCTTCTTTATATTTAATAAGAATATTTAAGGTTTATTATAATTGGTTAAGGTTGATTTCACCACATTATTTTTAAAGTTTAATATTCATTATCTTTTATGGTTTTATTACCCTCTATGGATTTATTGATTTTAGGAGATATAGAAGCAGCAGATTACACCCCTGAAGACCTTACTTATGCTATTAGAATATTTTCAATAGATCCAAGGTCAAGAGAACTGACCCCCAATCTAAAACCTTCTGAACTCTATCATACTAAAGAATATGAATTTGATGATATAACTCCTGAAAAAGGAAAAGGATTTTTATTTGATGAAGATACTGCAAGAAAGATTCTTCAAGATTTTCAAACTCAAAGAGATGGACATAAAACACTTCTTGTACATTGTTCATTAGGAAGAAATAGGTCTCCTGCAATTGGAATGTCTTTAAATGAAATTTTTAATCTAGGCCATGATGCAGATGCCTTAAAAAACCAATTTCAAAATTATAATCCACACGTCTATGAAACAATGAAAAAAACTGCAGAAACAATTGGTCTTAATCAACCTTAAAGCCTTCTAATATCTCTTTTTCTAAAAAATGCATTTTTTCAGGAATTATAAAACAATAAGGAGGAATAATTTTCTTTTTCTTTAATTTATTAATTTTTCCATAATAAATTTTAGCTTTTTCAGTTCCCATTCCAGCACAAACAATTAGATTATCTAAATTAATTTTTTTATTCTCACAAGATTTTTCTAATTCCTCAAGCGCATCACTAAACCCTAAACCTATATCAACTAAAATAATTGAGTGAGCATTAATCTTCTTATTTTCAATAACATAATCTAAAAAGCTTTCTGGCTCAAAGTTTTTTTGCCATTTTGGCATGCTAGATATTTTCCCAAATTTATATAATTGTAATCCTGTTTCAGCAATTGCATCAAAAATCGATGCTGAATATATTATTTTTATTCCTACTTTTTCTTTTTTTAAATCCGCAATCAATGTCATATGAGTTGTTGCAAACAAAGGACTTCCATAAACTAGTAAACCAACATCCTCTTTCTTAGATTCTTTAACAAGTTTATCACTTTCAACATCTCCTCTTTCAAGTTTAATAATATTTTTTCCAATAACCTTTTCTAAATTATTAATATCATAAGGAAAATCAACTGTATATCCTTCTAAATAAACTTTTTTACATTTTTTTATAGCTTCTAAACCCTCTAAACTAATTGATTTTTCATTAAGTCCTAAACCTATTATATATAACATTTTTAATTTACGAATCTATATTTTTTAAGAGTTTCCCTGTGCTTGTATCTCTTTTAAAATCTCTTCAACCTTCCTAGGCATTGCCATACTTTGAGTTGCACAATCATCTATCATCCTTATTAAAGTTTCTGCTTGTCTTGCTTCTAATTCATCACCATCTGCTCCTCTAGGATTTATTGCAAGTCCCCTTAATAAAGAACCCTGATAAGTATTAGAGGTTCCATTTAAAATATCAATTTGGGGTCTTTCTCCGAGTTTTAAATCTTCTTTTACATGCCCTCTACAATGAGTATAATTTATTTTTGGAGAATGAATCCTATTCATGGTTATATGTCTTCCCATGGTTTTTGGTTTTCCAAGTACTGTTAAAGTACCGTGATCTGTTAAAAATGCCACTCTTCCTTCATAATCTGTTAAAGCTTCTTGTGTTACTTCAAATCCTCTTCTTGTTAAAACATCTTGAAAAGCACATCTTTGCTCATGATATAATCTTGCTGCATATTCTATTCCTGAAACACTATCTTTAACATATTTATTATCAAGTTCTCCTTGTTCTCGTTTTGTTTCATAAATCCATAAAATAGTACTTTGACTTCTTTCATCAAAACCCTTAAATATTGGAGCCTTGTCTAAATTAACCCCCATTCGTCCCTTGAGCATTCTTTCCTTTGCCCTTATCATATTGTATACCATTTTAACAAATTAGAGATTTTATTCTTGTTTTTAAATCTTTGTGATATTGATATAGGTTTTGGTAAAATAATTTGATATTCTAAACTAAGAATTATAAGTTCTATTCTACTCTAATCTACAATAACAACTTTTACCTTTAGAAACACATTTTCCTTCAGGACATGTTCCTGCACACATTCCTGTTTCTTGAAAATAAGACCCACACAAAGCTTCTTGTACATACTGAGGAATATCCACTTCAGGCTCTTCTATACTCTCTTTTTCTGTTGTAGAAAATAGAGAATATAACCCTCCATCTAATTGATCTTCTTCTACATTAAATTCATCTTGAATTTTTTGATTTTCACCATAAGATAAAAAAATAATTAAGAATACTAATCCTAGTGCAAATATGAATCTAATTGTTTTATTTTTCATGGATTTATTAAATATTTGGCATATAAAAATTTATCTTTATAATTAACAATCATATGTACTCCCAGTTATATCATAAGTGTTAAAATGACCATCCTCATCATCAATTCTAAACCAAGAAGGCATTCCAGTAACTTTGCAAGAAACAAAATTATTTGAAGAATCAAAATAAATATAATCTATACAAGACCTATCCTCTGTAGAAATCCCTTGTGCTTCTAATTTTTGCCGATTAACCATAGATTCTATTCCATAGTCATTAGGATCTAACCTACCTTCCAACCTATCTAAAAAACTAGGAGCACTTGTAGATTCCTTATAATAAGAATTTGTTACATGACCTGATAAATTTGAAATATCTCCCCCAGTAATAAATTTTTTATAAATAGTTCTATTAATCCCATTAGAAACTAAACCCTTAGTTTCAATAATATATAATGGATCTTCAAAATTTTCTATTGGAATATATGCTACAGCTGTAAAAGTTCTATTCCATAAAGCTAAATTACCTTTATCTTCTATTAATAAATCTGTAGTAAGACTTACTTTAACATTCCAAGGATCTTCTTGGGTTATGGATACACTTTGAGAAGATAAATTAATTTTAACATTAATCTTGCTTGCTTTTTCATTTAAGTTATCTTGAATCTCTGAAAATATTACTCCTTCAGTCATACTAGCATCCTGAGTTTCTTCATAAATTGTTCCATTAAAAAAACACTCTTCAAATCTAATAGTTGCATTATCTATATAATTTCCTTCCTCAATAATTTTATTTTCAA
>CAZJPU010000084.1:0-5630 GCA_964548105.1 Candidatus Woesearchaeota archaeon
AAATAAATATTATTTTAGATGTAAAGACCAGCCATGGGCAGATGAGGGAAGAATTACAAATAAACAAAGTTATATTTACACAATAATAGGTACGCAGCCGCTAAATATTCTAGAAGTTGAACCTAGTAAAACTATTGTAGGTGCAACAGATTCTATACCTGTATTTTTAACAATAAAAACAGATAATGGATATAATAATGGGCAGGCAATATGTTATTACTCAATAACTGAGGAAGAAGAGGATTATTTACAATTTTTAGATTCAAATGAAACAAATATCCATGTACAAAGGCAGGATTTATTCACAGGAGATTATACTTATTATGTCAAATGTGTAGATTTTGCAGGTAATGCTGCTTATAATCAGACAAGTTTTAGAGTAGAAACAGATAGACTAGGGCCTGTAGTTATAAGAATTTATAATGAAGGAGGGCAATTAAAAATAATGACTCATGAAAAAGCAGAGTGTAGTTATTCATTTATAGATTGCAATTTTGAAATTGATGATGGAATTAAGATGTCTAGTCTAGATTATGTGTCTCATCATGCAGAATGGGATGTAGATCAAAATTATTATATAAGATGTAAAGATAAGTATGAGAATCAGGCAAATCCTAATGTTTGTTCAATAATTGTAAGACCTTCTGAAATCAGTGTAGAAGAGGTTGATGAAACAGAATAATGAAAAAAGGGCAAGTAAATCTATTTATTATAATTGGGATAGTTATCATTGTGGTTGTGGCACTTGTATTTATTCTAAGAGAAGAATCTAAAAAAGAAATAATACCTACAGATTTTATACCAATACATGATTTTGTGCAAGATTGCTTAAAAAAATCTTCTGAAGATTCTATTTTTCAAATAGGGCAAGAAGGCGGTGTTAGTTTTGATATTGATAATCTTAATATGGGAGATTTTTTCTATTTTCAAAATGGAGAAAGCAATCTTATAACAAAAGAAAGAATTGAAAAAGAAATTTCTAAACAAATAAAATATTCACTGCACTTATGTGTTCAGAATTTTAATGATTTTAAGGACTTTAAAATAGAAGAAGGAGAAATAAGTCTTAATAGTAAAATTGAAGATGAGAAAGTTGTGATAGATATGTTATATTTGTTAAGTGTTTCTAAAGATGACAAAACAACAGTTTTCAAAGAGTTTGGTTCTGAAGTTCCGGTTAGACTTGGAGTTATTTATAATGTTATAACAAAAATTAATCAAGAGACTGTTCAAAATTCAGAAGCAGTTTGTGTTAGTTGTATTCAAGAATTAGCTGAAGAAAATGATTTGTATATTGAAATACAAGAGTATGATGAAAATATAATAATATTTACAATCAGAGATGAAAATTCAAAAATAAATAATGAAGATTTTAAATGGGTTTTTGCACATGACTATGGTTAAAATAAAAAAAAGAGAAATTGCATTGATATTATTATTAATAATTGGGATTTTGTTTATAAGTTTTAATGAAAGAATTGTTTCTGCAGATCAAGAAACTCCTACTCAATCTCTAGAAGCTAGTATTCCAAAAGGAATGATGTTAAATTATGAATTAGGAAATGAACTTTATAGCCAAGGGGAAAACAAAAGAGTTGCTATTTTAATGAATCAGGGTCAAGAATATAGTATTGAAAAGTTAGATGGAAAAATTACTTTTAAAACTCAAGGAGATTTCACAATTGTTTTTAGAGATAAAAGCAGCAAAGAAGAAAAAAGGTATTCAAGTTTTAAAAATGAAAAAGGTTTTGAAAATGTTTTAGTGTTTGATAAAGAAAGTAAGGAACTTACTGATGGGACAGATTTTCATTCTACAGGAGGAGATGATGGAAAAGGAGTAGAATTTATTGTTAGAGGTAATAAACATGTTTTGAAAAAAGATAACCATATACAGTTTGCAGATGGAAGAATGGTTGTTGCAACTGACAAAGAAATAACAAGACCTGAAAAAATTGCAGATTATAAACCAAAAAAAGGTGATGAAGGTTTTATTGCAGAGTATAAAACACTTGGAGAAAAAGTTGCTTTTCAAGATGGTAGTACAAAAGGAGTTCAGGTACAGGGAAGTCTTAGTTTTAAAGGAGATGTTGCTATTAGGGAAAAAGGCAAAGGATTAGACTATGGTGGGATTGATTTTAAAGATAGGGAGGGTTCTGATATTGATAAACAGTCTGAGGAAACAGAAATTAGATATGAAGATACTAAATTAGGAGCTACAGGGTTTGTTATTCCAAAAGGTTCTGTTGTTATTGCAAACTCAGATCTTGGAATATTACAAACAAGTTCTTCTTTAGGCCAAAAAGGCCCAATAGTTGATATTTCTAAAGATAATTCTTTTATACCTTATGAATTTGAAGATGAAGATGCTAGAACTCTTGCAATAAGTTCTGAAGGGGTTGATGAAAAAGGTTCTGCGATAAATATTATAAAAGGAGAAGATGGTGAAAAACCAACAATCCAGTTTATTGGAAATGGCGCAGAAGCAGATGAAGATAATAAAAATTTAAAAGTTCTTGATGATAAATTTTATTTTTATATTAAAGGGTCAAAATTAGTTGATGGAACAAATACTTTAACTTTTCCTGCAAAAATGGAATTTTATAAAGTTAATGGAAAACCATTAAATGAAAATATTGATTTTCATGTTAATGCACATAGACAATTTGCAAATGTTCCAAAAGGATATGATTTTGATGGAGAAATTTTTAATGATAATAATGGATTTTTCAAAACCTCATCAGGAATTGTTATAAGTCCTAGATTAAAAATTAATTATCTTCCTTTAGGAATACAAAAACAAATTTCTATGCTTGATAAATCTCAATTAGAAAAATTTGAAGTAGATAATTTTTGGGATAAAAATTTAAAAGATAAACAAGAATATTTATATGAGAATTTTAAAATAGGGCAATCTGTTAAACAACTAGAACCTGCTCCAATTCCTGAACCTGAATTAAAGCCAATCTCTACACCTGAACCTACTCCTGAGCCAGAGCCAACGCCTACACCAGAACCTGAGCCAGAACCTACTCCTGAGCCTGTTCCTGAACCAGAGCCTACACCAGAACCTGAACCTACTCCTGAACCAGAGCCTACACCAGAACCTGTTCCTGAACCAACACCTGAACCTACGCCAAAACCAAAACCTGTTCCACAATCATATCAACAAACACCATATACTCCTCCTTTAAGATCAAGAATAATTCATGATGAATCTAGTGGTTACGCAACAATGAAAAGTGATTTTTCTATTGATAAAAGAGTTTGGGAAGAATTACCAAGAAATCAAAATATGCAACAATTATATGATTCAATAAAAAATAAGGGAATGTTAACACAACTAACAACACAATTAGATGGTCTTGCTGTAATTAAACATGGACATATTAATACTGAAGATATTCAAAATAAACTATTAAAAACTCTTGATGAGTTTATTCTTGCTTCATCTAATAATCAGGGACTTCAATTAAGAGATAGTTCTGGAAGAGCATTAGTGCATGATCCTGAATTAAATTTTAATTCTGCGGACAGAGTTGCTTTGCAAAGAATGTTAAGGAAAAGTTTAAGGTCTCCATTAACAGGAACTCTTGGAGGAGGAATGTTTTCTAGTGAACGACAAAGAACAGTAGGATTATATCCAAAATATAGTGTTATAAGATTAAAAACAGATTCATATAAAAATCCTTTAATAGAAATCTGGGTAAATGATGAGAAAAGAGGAGGGTATGGTAAAACTGCTGATGCTTTATCCAATAAATTTAGTCCTTCTGAAAAAGAAGTTTTTAACAAACTTTTTAGAGGAATCTTACTTTCAAAAGACCCAAGTTCTGGAGATATTCCAATAAATAATCTTTATGAAGAGTATAGAAAAAGATAATTTTAGATTAAAGATTGAAAAAATATTACTTGTTAAAGAATAATATATTTAATCCCAAGATAATACATCATATTTTTTGTAGATTCATCAAACTTATAATCTTTTGGAAGTTTAAAATCAGAATCATTAAGATTTAAACTTGGAAATAATCTCCAGGGGGTAATCTCTTCATAATTTCTTAAAACCTGAATATCTAGTGCACGAGGATCAAATCTTGTAAAATTTTTATTATCTGTTTTAGAAAAATGTTCTTCTCTAGCTTTTATTGCATTTTCATAACTTAAACAAAAAAAACCTCTTTGATCATAAGACATTTCAGACCATTTTTCAAGTCTTTGTTTATCAACTTTGTCTTTTGGTTGTTTTTCAGGTCCAATTGCTTTTTTAAATCTCTGAATAGGGTAACTTGGTTGTTGAGAATCTTTGGAGCTAACAGAAGGAGGACTAGAGGTTTCAGGAACTGGACCTTGACAACCAGTTTTAGAAGGCATAACCATAAATGCACCTACTAATAATGTGGATAAGGTTCTAACTCCAATGTTTCCAGATCTACTAGGCATTTTCAAATATAATAAAGAATATCCATTAAATAAAGATTATTATCTTTGAAAACATTTAAAAGAATTGAATAATTAGGAATATTATGAAAAAGGGGCAAATAAGTTTATTTATTATTGTTGGGATAATAATTGTTGTAGTTGTTGCTATTTTTATTTTTGTTAAAAAAGAATCTCTAGGTTTTGAAAAAGAGAAGATAGATCCAGATATACAACCAATCTATGATTTTGTTGAAGGTTGTATTAAAGAAACTGGTGAATATGGGATTTATCATATTGGGCAGACTGGAGGTTATTTTATAAGTCCAGACCTAAGCACTGAAGCAGGAACTGCAATTTATTCTGATAAGGGGCAAAATCATATGCCTTCTAAAGAAAAAGTTGAAAGTGAACTTTCTTCTTATATAGAAGATATGATTGAATTATGTACTGGAGATTTTCAAGATTTTCCAAGTTTTCAAGTAACAAGTTATAATAAAACTGTAGAAACAAATATAGAAGATAATCAAGTTATTTTTGATGTAGAATATCCTGTAAGTATTTCTAAAGGTGAAAAAACTTATACTTTTAAAGAATTTCAAGAAGTTGAAGTGGTTGTTAGATTAGGGGTTGTCTATAATAGTATTTATGAATTTATCCAAGACCAAATTACTCATGAAGAAGATATTTGTGTTACGTGTATTACAGATATTGCTGAGAAAAATGACTTGTATTTTGAAATGTTAGATTATGATGAAGAAACAGTTTTATTTAATATCAGAGATAAAAATTCTAAGATATTAGATAAAGAATATGTTTTTAAATTCGCAAATAAATATTAAATAATTAATTGTTTTGACAATACATTTATTAATTATATTCTTGTAATATCTTTATGGAAAAGAGAGGACAATTCCCCATATTCACTACAATTATAGTTCTAATCTTATTATTCTTAATTACTGGATTTGTTAGTGCGCAAGATTCAGGAGCGCCCCCTGGAGTAACTCCTGTTGGTGGAAATCCTGCTGCATTGCCTTCAGCAACTGATGAAGGTGGTACAGGTGCTGCAGAAGCAGAAAAACTAGATCCTAAAGAGATTCAAAAGGAACCAGTTGGTGTAGGAGATTATTTTGGATATGAAGATCCTAATAGGGTGAAGGTTCAAGGGCTTGCAGGAGAAGGGCAAGATCAGACAATAACTGTAGAGCAGT
>CAZJPU010000085.1:0-5580 GCA_964548105.1 Candidatus Woesearchaeota archaeon
TTAATATATTTATAACATCAGAAACTGAGTTTTCGAAAACAGCCTCTTGTTTTTCTAAATTTTCATCAATCTTTTTTTCATCAAAAACAGGCCAATTCGCCAAACTTATAAATTTCTTATTACCTATTTTTTCCCATAATTCTTCTGCCATATGCGGACAAAAAACACTTAATAATTTTAAAAAGCTCTCAACATCTTTCTTACCAAAACTTTCTTTTTCAAAAATCTCAAATAATTGCCTTAATTTTATAACTCCAAGATTATACTTCAAATTTTTAATATCTTCAGTAATTTCTTTTATAGATTTGTTTATTTTGCTCTCCATTCTTTTACTTGTCTTTCCTGTCTTAACTTTATCAAAATATTCATAAACTTTTGTCAAAAACTTAAAACTTGCTTTTACACCATTATCATTCCAATTCATATCACTATCAGGGCCTGAAACACTTACTAAAAATAATCTTAAAGAATCTGCACTATATTTTTTAGTTATATCTAATGGATCAATAACATTGCCCAAAGATTTTGACATTTTATTTCCATCTTCCCCATGCAACATTCCATGATTGAACAATTTTTTTGCAGGCTCATTAAAGTCTAACAATCCTAAATCTCTTAAAAATTTAGTATAAAATCTTATGTAAATTAAATGCATGCAAGCATGTTCTTTTCCTCCAATATAAAAATCAACAGGACACCAATAATTTATCTTTTTCTTATCAAAAATTGATTTATTATTCTTATTATCGCAATACCTTAAATAATACCAAGAAGAGTTTACAAAAGTATCCATAGTATCTGTTTCTCTTTTTGCAACCCTTCCACATTTTGGGCATTTAACTTTTTTCCAAGTTTCAGCAGTTTCTAAAGGATTTCCTTTTCCAAAATTTACTTTTTCTGGAAGTTTTATTGGAAGATCTTTTTCAGAAACAGGAACCGCCCCACAATTCTCACAATTAATTATTGGAATTGGAGTTCCCCAATATCTTTGTCTTGAAACTAACCAATCTCTTAATCTAAATTGAATAGTTTTTTTACCTAATTTCTTTTTTTCTAAAAAAGTAGTAATCTCTTCAATTACTTTTTTATTATTAATCCCATTAAATTTATCAGAATTAATTAATTCTCCTCCCTCAATATAAGCTTGCTTTTTAATATCTCCTCCTTTAATCACAGGTTTTATTGGAATATTATATTTTTTAGCAAATTCAAAATCTCTTTGATCATGTGCAGGAACAGCCATAACCATTCCACTTCCATAATCAGCTATAACAAAATTTCCAGCATAAACTGGAATCTTTTCATTATTAATTGGATTAATAGCATAACTTCCAGTAAAAACACCTTCTTTATCTAGTTTATCTATTTCTTCTTCTGAAACAGAACTTAATCTCTTAACAAATTTTTCAACTTCCTTTTTCTGATCAGGAGTGACTAGTTCCATTAATTTATGATGTTGAGCACTTATAACCATAAATGTTACTCCATAAATTGTATCAGGACGTGTTGTGAATACAGGAAATTTTTCCCCATTTATCTCAAACTCAATTTCAGTTCCAAAACTTTTTCCAATCCAATTCTTTTGCAATTTCTTAATTAAATCAGGCCACTCTCCTAATTCTTTAAAATCATTTAATTCTTCTGCATAATCTGTTATCTTCAAAAACCATTGATTAAGATGTTTAATTTCAACTTTTGTGTCTTCATGTCTCCAACATTTTCCATTATGAACTTGTTCATTTGCTAAAACTGTATTACATTTAGAACACCAATTAACAGAAGATTCTTTTTTATATGCTAATCCTTTTTCAAACATTTTCAAAAAAATCCATTGATCCCATTTATAATAATCAGGATTACTTGTTGCAACCATCCTATTCCAATCATAACTTAAACCTAATGATTGCTGTTGCTTTATAAAATTCTTAATTGAATCTTCTGTATATTTTTTAGGATGTATTTTTGCTTTTATTGCTGCATTCTCTGCAGGAAGCCCTAAAGAATCATAACCCATTGGATAAAGAACATTAAATCCTTTCATTCTTTTGAATCTAGAATAAATATCTCCAATAGTATAATTTAAAGCATGCCCCATATGCAATCCTGCTCCTGAAGGATAAGGAAACATTTCAAGGACATAATATTTTTCTTTTTTTCCTTCTTTAGCTTGAAATACCTTTTCTTTTTCCCACTTATCTTGCCATTTTTTCTCAATATTTGTAAAATTTGTTTCCATAATAAACTCAAAAGAATAAAGTTTAAAAATCTTTATTTGTGTAAAACTTAATGGAAAATCAAGAAATATTCAATCAAAAAACAAAAAAATCTATGCATGTCCAATTTAACCATCATTTTCGACAAAATCCTAGTTCAGAAGATTTAAATAAAACCCTTGAAACTATTTTAAAAAATCAGGATCTTTTTTTATATTTTGCAGCATTTATTCCAGAAGATCAAGCATTAATGATGGGAAGTTATAGCTACTTTCCTGATGATCAATCTTCAATCCGGGTTCAATATGGAATTATAGCAGATTTAAAACATCTTCCACGAACATTAAGACTTTTAACACACGAACAAACAATTGGACTTATTGTTCCATCAAAAATAACTTTAAGTGATAATTTTCCAGATTATTCAAGGTATGGATATGAGGTTAAAGGAATGCCTACTTCAGAATCCCTCCTAGAATCAATTAATTCTGCACTACAAGAACCTGAAAAATACTTAAGAGATATTGAATTTTAACAAACATTAAACTTCAACAAACCTTAAAATTTATTAATGATGAATCTCTAATCAAACTATAAAAAGGGATAAAAATGCTAATCTTAAATCTTATAACATTCATAATATCTTGCACAATTTTAATTGTTTCTGGAATCTACTTAGTAAAATCTTTAAGTAAAATCTCAAAAATCCTAGGAATTTCTGAATTTTCAGCAGCATTTATTATAATGGCTTTTGCTACCTCCATACCAGAACTACTTGTAGGAGTTTCTTCAGCTATGGCAGGAAATCCTAGTTTAAGTTTAGGAAATATCATTGGTGCAAATATTATCGACCTTACACTAATTACAGGAATCCTAATTATTTCAGCAAAACAAATAAAATTTAAATCCAGAAGAATTAAAGGAGATACTGAAACCATGTTAATAACTCTGCTTCTAGTCATTGTTTTATATGTTATTGGAAAATCACTTTCAAGAATTGATGGTCTTATTTTACTATGTTTCTTTGCTTTTCATACCTATAAAATATTTAAAAAAAGACAAAAATATAAAGGAAAAATAATTCATAAAACAGAAAAAACTAAAAGATTTACATGGTTAATAATTTTCTTATTTGCATTAATTGGTCTTTTTATTTCATCAAATTTTGTTGTAAAATCTGCATCAGCACTAGCAATAGATTTAAATTTTCCAGATATCCTTATAGGACTTTTTTTATTATCAATAGCAACAACTCTTCCAGAATTAATATTTGGGCTCTCTGCTATTAAATTAAGACATAAAGTAATGGCAATAGGAGATCAAATCGGAACAGTAATTGCAAATTCTACACTAGTCTTAGGAATTGTTGCTATAATACATCCTATAACTGTTGAATTTCTTCCATTCTTAACCTCTGCATTATTCATGTTTATTTCTGCATTTATTTTTGTAACGTTCTTAAAAACAGGTCGAAAATTAGAAAAAATCGAAGGTATCAGCCTCATTCTTATTTATGTCTTATTTATTACAATTGAATTTTTCATCAAATAAACTACTAATTGTTTAGTCAGGAAAGATTTATATTTAAAGTTCTGCTATTAAAATCTATTAGGGACATTCCCAAATTAATAACTAATAAAGCACTATGGAAGTATCATGATTCTAAACTCCATGTTCAAACTTCAGAAAGTGGACTTCATTCTGATTTATATTTAAATACTGATTTTATTATTTCTGATGTTCTATTAGTTGGAAAAATAGTTAAAAATATTTTTTATCAAGAACTTCAATCAAGAAAAATAAAACCCGATTGGATTATCACCTATCCCCCATTTGGTCTTGCAATTGCATATGCTCTTGCAAAAGAAATTGGTGCTAAGTTTGGTTATGTAGATATAAACAAAGAAATATGTAATTTTGATATCAAAAATGGTGACATAGTTATTGTTATAGGAGATGATATTTATTCAGGTGGAAGTTTAAAGAAAACAATAAATATAGTAAAAGGCATGGGAGCTAATATTGAATCTCCAATATTTACAATCGGTAATTTTTCTGGGACTAAAAAATTATTAGATTTAGAAGTCTTTTCAGTAATATCAGAAAAAGGAAATCTATATTCTAAAGAAGATTGTCCCATGTGTAAATCTGGATCAAAAGCAGTTTTACCAAGACCAAATTGGGATAAATTAATGAAAAAATAATTATCATATTTAAAAACATTAGTATAAAAAATCTAATGATTGTTTAATCTGAGAAGTAAATAAACCACAATTAATTTTATTAACCTAATTAATATAAATCTCCTATGGAAGCCAATGAAACTCATGAAAAAATAATTACAATTATCAAAGAAAAAGGACCTAGCCTTCCCATACAAATAGCAAAAAAAATAGGAATCAGTTCCTTATTTATATCAGCATTTTTATCAGAACTTGCAAACGAAAAAAGAATCAGAATTAGTAACCTTAAAGTAGGAGGTTCTCCATTATACTTTTTAGAAGGTCAAGAAGAATCTTTAGAATCTTACTATAAATTCTTACATCCTAGAGAAGCAGAAACTTTTTTATTACTCAAAAAAAACAAAGTCCTTAAAGACTCAGAACAAGAACCTGTAACAAGAGTTGCTCTTCGTTCTATAAAAGATTTTGCAGTAGGATTTTCAAAAAATAATGAAATTTATTGGAAATATGTCTCTACCCCACAATCTGAAATAGATGAAATCCTTACTCCAACCCCTATAAAAAAGGCATTAATAAAACCAAAGCCAACAATACCTGAAAAAAAACCTGAAATAAAACCTGAACCAAAAATTCCTGAAAAAACTTCAAAAAAAGAACAACCATCAGAATTCCAAAATCCATTTATAACACAAAAACCTCTAAAAATTAAAAAGCAAAAAGAAAAATCAGAATTTGTAACAAGTGTTATGGATTTCCTATCTAAAAATAACCTAGAAATAATAAATGAGATATCTTATAAAGCAAAAGAATATGATTGCAAAATTCAGATGAATTCTCAATTAGGACCTCTAACTTTTCTCACACAAGCAAAAGATAAAAAAACAATTTCCGAAACTGATCTAAAAAAATTACTCTCTAACGCCCAATCAATACCTATTCCAGCATTAGTACTTTATACAGGAAATATTAGTAAAAAAGCCCAAGAATACCAAGAAAAATACTCTTCTATACTTAAATTAAAAAAGATAATTTAACCTAAAACAATAATCTTTTTAAACCTTAAAAATGAGGTATTTATAGGTAAAATTGTAAAAAAACAGCTTTAAAAAAAGTTGTCTTAAAAAAACTAAAATATCATAAAATATGGGAAGAATAAAATCAAAACTTGTAAAAAGAACAAGTCA
>CAZJPU010000086.1:0-5496 GCA_964548105.1 Candidatus Woesearchaeota archaeon
AGGATGGATTTATTAAGTACAGATGAGGATTTATTTTATACTTACAATAAATGATGTCGGAAGATATGAAATAAATTTTAGTATTATGGATGATAATCCTGATTTTGAAAATGCAATTGGAAGCAAGGTTGTTAATTTTACAGTTCTTGTTATTAATGAACCTCCTTTTTTTAATTATGTTTGTGATAATGAGAGAGATACAATAGAAGATACTCCTTTTGTTTGTGGGATTAATGCTAGTGATTTAGAAGAAGAAAATAATCTTACTTTTACTTCTGATGTTCCTTGGTTTTTAGATCAAAAATCTTCTTTATGTAATATTGGTACGGGTTTTAATGCTTCTGTTGATGTTGATTTTCAGGCAAAAGATGAAAATGTTGGTAATTGGTCAATAAATATCAGTGTGAGAGATACTGGAAATCCAGTTAAATCAAACTCAACAAGTATTTGGTTTTTTGTAGAAAATTTAAATGATCCTGTAAGTTTAGAATTTATAGAGAATCAGACTTGTTATCCTGGGAATTCTAATCATATACCTCTGAAAGCATTTGATGAGGATTTATTAATTCCTACAAGTAGTAATCCTTTAGTTTATCAAGAGGATTTAGATTTTTCAATAAAATATTCTGATGGTAGGGATATTTCTTGGGTTAGTTTAAGTGAAGGAGGGAGCATGGATAATTTTTCAATAGTTTATTTAGATTTTACATCTACAGTTTCTAATGTTGGACTTCATTTAGTTAATTTAAGTGTTAGTGATAAAAATTATTATTCATTGGATTCTCAGATTTTTTTAATAAATATTAGTGGAAATTTTCCTCCAGTCTGGGTTGAACCTTTGCAAACAGATTTTTCTATTCAGGAAGATGATGTTGTTTATTTAGATTTTTCTAAAAATGTTACAGATGAGGATTCTGGAGATGTTATTACTTTTTCTTATATTAGTGATAATCTTTTTCCTTCTTTTGATATATCTAGTTCTGGAATTATAAGCTTTCCAGCAGAGGATGAAGATGTTGGAGAACATATTGTAGAAATTACTGCTAGTGATGGGAAAACTAATGTTCCAAAAAATTTTAGATTTATTATTTCTAATATTCATGATAGTCTTGATATTATAAATCCTTTAGAAGCAATTAATATGTCTAATGATAGAATCCTTGAAGATTCAAATATTCATGCTGAAGAAGATAAGACTACAAAAATTTCTATGTTTGTAGAAGATGATGATCTTAAAATTCTTCAAAAATCTTTTTATGATGAGGATATTACTCTTAATTTAATTATAGAAGGTCCTAATCCAAATCTTTTTGATTTTATGTTTACTTTTAATTCTGGAAACACAAATCTTTATAATGCCACATTTATTCCTAGAAAATCGGATATTGGAGATTATAATATAACAATTAATGCAACAGATAAAAGTGGTTTTTCAGATGATTTTAATTTTAATTTAACAATAACTTCTGTAGAACACCCTCCTGTTTTAATGAATTTTACTAATTATACTGCGGTTATTAATGAGAATTTTTATTTAGATATTGATTCTAGTGATTTAGAAGATATTAATGATTCGTTTGGAAGTTTTATTTATTCATATTCTTTCATAAATGGAACTGATTTTATTAATGAAAATATAAATATTTTCAATCCTGTAACTGGAGAATTAAATATTACCTTAAATGATATAGGAAGTTATAGGATAAATATTACTGTTGAAGATTCAGGAGGTTTAACAGATTCTAATGATTTTTGGCTTTTTGTTTATGATGGGCCATTAATTACTTATCCAACACAACCTTGTTTATTTGAACTTCAGGAAAATTTTACGTCGGACCTTATATTTAGGGCTAGTCATGCTGTTGGAGATAATTTAACTTATCAGTTTTATTTGGGTAGTGAACTTAAATCTAATTTAAGTTATTATGGGAATAATACTAATTTTACTTGGAATTTTATTCCTGATTTTGATGATGAGACTTATGGTGGTTTTGAAGATTTAACTTTGGTTGTTTCAAATCCTTATTATCCTGAATTAAGTGATAGTCTTACATGTCAGGCAAGTATTACACATTCAAATGCTCCAGTAGTTTTTGAAGGATGGATTGGTGATAAATCTACAACTCATAATCTTCAGATTGCAATTGATCTTAAAGATTATTTTTCAGATATTGATCATAATGATTCCTATTATAATCAAGAGGTTAATTTTGTGATTGCAAGTTCTTCAAGTCCTAGTTCTATTTTTACTAATTTTGATCCTTCTACATGGATTTTAAAATTTTCTGCATCAGGTCCTGTTAATGAATTATTGAATATAACTGGAATAGATTCAGAGGATTCTAGTGTTGTTAGTAATAATTTTACAATTGAATTTACCGAACCTGAAAAAAAGACAGTTACAACAGAAGGTGGTGGGAGTAGTGGAAGCGGAGTTAAAATAATTTCTTTAAAAATACTTACTCCTGAAAAGATTTCAGCATATGCTGATGAAAAAATAGAAATACCTTTTTCACTTTTTAATACAGGAACTACGAGTTTTAAGGATTTATATTTGAGTGCTTTTGCATATAAAAATGGGAGTTTAGCAAATGAAATAAATACTTCTCTTGATAAAGATTATTTGGTTAGTTTAACACCGGGACAAAAAGAGAATTTAATTTTAACTGTATTTTTTCCTATAGATAAACTTGGAGATTATGAAGTTTTAATTAATGTTAATTCTACATCTCCAAGATATAGTGATTGGGGAAAGATTCATATTAATCTTCAGAGAATAAATGAATCTAGAGTTAGGGAGATTGTATTATTTACAGAAGAATTTATTGTTAGAAATCCTCAGTGTATTGAAATTAAAGAACTTATAAATGAAGCTAAGAGGCTGTTTGAAGAAGGAAACTCTATTGATGCAAGATTAAAAGCAGAAGAAGCAATGAGTGCTTGTGAGGAAAGTATTTCTCAAGTTTCTGTTCCAAGACCAAGAGATTCTATTTCTTATGATTCTGCATTATATTTATTTTTAACAATTTTATTTGCAATTATTGTAGGAGTTGTTTATTATTTGATAAAAAGGCGAGCTATACAAAAAGCAGGGAACATAATTAAAGAAAATTTAAAAATAAATGGAGAGGGATTTGGAAAAAATCTTAAAAATAAAGCATAAAAAGATTTAATAATCTATGTTTTCTTTTTTAATCAAGAGAATCTTAGAAAAAATAAGTTTTAAAAAAAGAGGTGAAAATGGTTCAGATACGAGATGAAAAAATACTTGAAGATAAGCTAAAGCAGTTGGAAAAAAAATATAATGATGCCCTTTTTTCAGATGAAGAAGTTCAGGGAAAAGTAGAGAAAAATATGCAAGAAGATTTAAAAGAAGAGCCTAATGAATCTGAAAATGTGGGAAATAAGGAAAATAAACTTCAAGAAAAAGATATTGAGAATAAAGAGGTTAAACCTTTGAAGAAAAAAGAAGAATCTCATGAGTTGCCGGTTTTAGAAGTTCCTACATTAGATGATTTGAAAATAGAATTAGAAAAAGAAGAAAAAGATATTGAAGAGTTTGGAAAAAAATCTGAAGAGGAACATGATGATGAAGAGGAACATGATGATGAAGGTGACGATGAACAGGGGGAAGATGATAATGATAAAAAAGAATTTGAAGAGTCATCAAATATGCCCTTACCACCACCACCAAAACCACATTCTTTAGAAAAACCTAAATTAGAAAAAATAGAAGAAATAAAAACACAGAAAAAAGTTGAAGCAGAAAAAATTGGATTTAAAGAGAAAAAGTCTTTAGTAAAAAAATCAGGAAAACCAAAAGATGTTGAAGCAAAAAAAACTAATAAAGATCTTTTGGAGAAAAAAAAGCAAGTAAAGAAAGAAAAGCCAGTTGCTAATCATACTATTAAAAAAATTCTTAATAAAGAAAGTAAAATTCATATTGATGAGGTTCTTCGAAAACTTGAGATAGAGGAAAAAGAACATATAGAGAAATTAATGGATATTCCTTTGGAAGAATTGTTTGATAAATTATCTCCAGAACAGTACAAGAAGGCATTAAAATTTCATAGGTTTCCTATGAGGGTTCCTAAAAAAAGAGGGAGGAAACGTACAGCATTATCAAAAAAAGAATTATATGACGAGAAATTAGAAGAAACTTCATTAGATAGGTTGTTTAGGATATTGCCTCCAAGTGATTATCAAAGAGCAGTTAAATTGCATCAGGGAGTTCTTGAGAGATTTCAGAGGGGAGATTCTGATGAGAAACCTAAAAAACCAAAAAAACCAA
This sequence comes from Candidatus Woesearchaeota archaeon, assembly GCA_964548105.1. Lineage (GTDB taxonomy): Archaea > Nanobdellota > Nanobdellia > Pacearchaeales > GW2011-AR1 > ARS1285. Next base: position 4,292 of record CAZJPU010000086.1, read on the forward strand.
GAGAGATTCTTATTGAAAAAGCAGTAATTAAGATGCCTAATACTAATTTTCCTGTAACTCCTGTTTCTGGAAAGTTTTTTAAGAAAGGAAAAACTGGAGAAATAAAATCTCAAAAAATAAAGCCTGAACTTAATGGGGTGGAAATTAGGGAAGAAGCAAGGGGGCCAGAGATTAAAAAAGATATTGTAAAACCAGAGATTAAAAAAGAAACAGGGGGGCGTGTAATGGATGTTATACAAAATATTTCTTCTTTACCTAAAAAAATAGAAGTTATTGCAGAACTTAAAAAACCTAAATCTGAAAAAAAAGAAGAAGAAAAAGAAGATATTCCTCCAGTAGTTATGCCTTGGGCTAAGAGGCCTGATGAAGTAGAGATAAGGCGATGTGCAGAAAATATAAAAAATATAAAGTCAGAAATGGCAAAAGTTCTTATTGGTCAAGAAAAGATTGTTAATGGATTGATTATGAGCCTTCTTTGCAATTCACATGTTCTTATTGAGGGAGTTCCAGGTATTGCAAAAACACTTGCAATTAGGGCTCTTGGTAGAGCAAGTGGGTGTGCTGTTCAAAGAATTCAGTTCACAGTTGATATGTTGCCAACAGATATTATTGGAATAACTACTTATACTCCTGAAAAGGGATTTGAAGTTTTAAAAGGTCCAATTTTTGCAAATTTTCTTATAGCAGATGAAATTAATAGAAGTCCTCCGAAAACTCAATCTGCATTAATAGAAGGTATGCAAGAGCGACAGGTAACAATTGGAAGAAAAAGATTTTTATTACCTTCACCATTTTTTGTTATGGCTACTGAAAATCCAATAGAGAGTTCAGGAGTTTATTTATTACCTGAAGCACAGATTGATAGGTTTTTGTTTAAGCTGGTTATGGGATATCCAAAAGAAGATGAAGAAAAAATAATTATGGAATCAAACATGACTCTTAAAAAATTCGATACTTTTGATTTGAAAGCTGTAATTACTCCTAGTGAAATTGTTAAAATGCAGGAGATTGTTAAAAAAATTTATTTAGATGATAATATTAAGTCGTATATACTTTCTTTGGTTAGAAAAACTAGGACTAAGGATTTTGAGAGTGCTCAATATATTACTTATGGATCTTCACCACGAGCAAGTATTGGGTTATTTATTGCAAGCAAGGCTAGAGCTTTGATGGAGGGAAGAAATTATGTTTTACCTGAAGATGTC
>CAZJPU010000087.1:0-5409 GCA_964548105.1 Candidatus Woesearchaeota archaeon
AGCTGAAGATTCTGAAATATAATACTCAATAATCATTCCAATATTTATTGGAATGTTTTTTTCTTTCATTTTTTTAGCAATAGTTACATGAGGGCTTATTGATTTGTATTCCTCAATTGGTTTTTTTAGTTGTGTTTTAATTATTAGTTTATCTAGGGTAATTTTTCTTGTTTTAATTTTTTCAGCAATTTCTTTTAAATAAGAAAGAGCGAGTTTTTCGTTTCCATTTTTAAGTATTAGTTCTAGAACTTTATTTTGAGTTTCTCTTGCAAGAGCGCACCAATCTCTTCTTACTGTTTCAAAACCTCTTATTTTAATTTTATTATTTTCATCAATTAATGCATATTTCTTTTTTGCACCAGAATCTTCAGTTCTTTTTGCAACCCAGATTCCTCTTTTGAAAAAGCCTTCAAAGTCAAGTTCCATGATTCCAGGAAGTTTATCATTAATTTTTTTAAGAATATTTTTTATTTCTTGTTTTGATTTTTTATTTTGGAGTAATACTATAGAATCTGTGTCTCCGTAAATTACTTTTAAATTTTGTTTTTCTATGATGTCAACGGTTTCTTTAATTGATTTTCTAGCAAGGGCTGCAGTTGCTGCAGCTGCTGGAAGGCAGTAATATCTTGCTCCAAAAAAACCTTGGTAACCATAAGCTGCATTTGATAGTAGTTTGAAAGCATTGCTTCTTGCTTTGGATAAATTATCTTTTTTTTCATTATATTCTTTTTTGTATTGTTTTCTTTTTATAATAACTTCATTTAGTAGTTCTGGAAAAAATCCTGGAGTTTTTGAAAAAAAAGCTTTTTTCCCACTTATATCAACTTCATGATAATTTTTTTGTTTTTTTTCAGAAAATGTTGATCTTGAAAGATTATAAGTAACAATTATACTTCCGTACATACTTGTAAAATCAAAGAAAACAATATCCTCATATAAACCAGGGGTTGGTTTTAAGACATATCCTCCTTCATATCTTTCCATTGCTCTTCTTTCTCCAATTTCTTTATGCATTGGTCTTTTTTCAGGAATTTCATTAAATTTTTCAAGATTATGAAGGATATAGTTTTCAACCTGAGAAGACATTGAATCTCGAGAAACATTAAATAATGGTTCTTGAATTATTTTTGAGAATTCCATTAAATCAGGCCATATTTTTTCAGCTAACCTATATGTTAGTATTGAGTCTTGAAGGTTATATTGAAAATAATTTTCCCATTCTTTTTTATTAATTTTTGATGAATGTTTATGTTGCCAATTAGTTTTCTTTTCTCCTAAAAGTTCAGATGCAACCTCATTTAAAGAAAGAGTTTCTGATTGTAAATATTGGCTATAGATAACTCTTATAAATCTAAACAAATCAAGATGAACAATTCCTTTAATTTTTCCAGTTAAAATTCTGCCACGAGAAAAAACTGGCTGACTGCCATCGATTCCTAGACTTAATTTAAGTTTGTTTTTTTCTGCTCTTGACCTTAGATAAGGAAGATCAAAACCATCTGAAAAATAACCTGTTAAAATATCTGGATTATAATTCTTTATATAATCAATGAATTTTTCTAACATTTCTTCTTCATCTTTAAAAGTTTCAACAAAATCTTTATTACTGGATTTCCAGGTAAGGACTTTTTTGAAATTTTCTCCAACTAAGGAGATCATTAAGATTTGACTTTTTCCAATTTCAAGTTCATCAGTTTCAATATCATAAGCAAGGATTTTTGGTTTAAAAGAGGGTAAATTTGTAAGTTCTTTAATTTTATCAACTTTAATGCATATGTCAACATTAAGGTTATTTTGGATTCCATTAAAATCTTCATTAGTTAAAATATCTCCAGAAATTTCATACCATTTTAATGGTTTTAATTTTTTTTCAATAATATATTTTGTTATAAAATTTAAATCATATCCTCTTCTTTTATCAATTTCTTCGCAGTCTAATTTATCTACAATATCACGAGCATCTTTGTAATTTGTAATAAAAACTTTAATGGCATTTACAGGTTTACCTAGAAAATTTTTGTTATGAAGTTCTGTTTTGAGAACCCTAGATTGTCGAGTATTTGATTCAATTACAATTTTCTCAATCTTTTTTTGAAGTTCTTTGATTTTTTTATCACTTGTTTTAGGTTTAAGAATTACCCAAAAGTAAATAGGGCAGGTATCAATTATACAAACCTTTTTTCCTTTATCAGTACGTCCAATTATTTTTGCATAATTTCTATCTTGGAAATCAAAATAATCATAATCAATAGGAATAAATTTAATATTCATGTTAGGAAAAGGTTTTTGGGTTATTTAAAATTTCGGATATGACATGTCCTTTTGAAAATCTTATGTTGGTTTAATAATTTTTATTTATTTATATTTCTTCTTCCTTATAAATAGGGGGAGAAAAATAAAATTAAAAGATTAGAGGTTCTATCTTGTTAACTTTTTTAACAGATTAGATACAATAATCTTTAATAATTTCAGAAACCTGATAGATAAATGCCTAAACACATTTATTTAGAAGATACTCATGAACATTTTAAAGGAAGATATGAGGTTCCAGAAGCAAGAGAAATAATTATTGGAAGAATCGGGGATGATTTGTTTGAAGAAGAAATTACTAAACTTGGGATGGGAAGGATAATTATTCCTTTTAAGGGTGAAAAAGTTATTTCTAAAGTTCATACAATATTTCATAGGTATGATTTATTTGGTGAACTTTTTGAAAATGATTTTACAATTATTCCTTATGGTAGGAATCCTACCTATGTAAATAGGGAAAAAATTTCTTCTGAAACTTCTTTGCATGATAATGATAGGTTAGGATTAGATACTCGAGTTTTAGTTTTTAGGGTTTTGTTAGATTAAGATTTTATTAACCGAAATTTTTATTTATGCTCCCTTATAAATAGGGGGAGAAAAATAAATTTAATAACAAAAGAGTTAAGTTAGGCTATTTTGAAAAGAAAATAAATAATTTTTGATTCAAAAGATTTTTAAAGAGCATTTATGGTAAGGTTTGATGGTAACTATTGATAGAGATATGGAACTTGGAGAGATGGAATTTGAAGAAACCGTTTTAGAAAAAAAGTTATATGTGCATTCAAATTTAATTAAAAAAAGGATTGCAGATAGAAAACTTTGGGATTATATTCAAGAAAAAAGATGTAGAGACTTAATGGGAATTTATGAGGTAGATTTACCTATATTTGGTTTAGAACCTGAGAGTGTGGTTGCTCCTGATTCTGAAACAGCGGTTTGGTATTATTTGGCAAGAAAAAATCCTTGTGAACGAGAAGAGATATTTGAAAAATTATATGAAGATTTTAATGAACAAATGGTTAAAGGAGAATTTACAAAAGAGATTGGTAGGTGGGGATAATAATCTTTGTTGATAAGGCTGTTAGTTGTTTTTATTTAAATTGCTTTAAAATGTGTTTATATGTTACTTTTAAGTAATAACAAATAAAAAGGTTTAAAAATGCTGATTCTCCTTATTAATTATGAGAAAAATGAGACAAATACGAAGAAAGGGAGAATCAAGGCCTCTTTTAGATTTATTAGATGTAAATGAAAAAAGAGAAGCAGAACAAGCAAGAGCTAGAGAAATTGCAGACCCTCAACCAGATCAAAGGGTTTATGAAGATGTTGCAATAAGAAAAAGGTCTGAAGTTGGAACTAAAGATCTTTGTTATGTTGTTTTACATAATGTTTCTCAAGATGCTGGACTTAATCCAGATAATATTTTAGAGAATAGTGAGTTAAAATCAAGAGTTTTACAATATCATATGCCTTATAGTAAATTAATTTCTGGAGAAAGACAAAGAGTTTTAGTATCTGATAGTCCTAGAAGCGTTGGTGAAGTTTTTAGAGATTGTTTTTATAGGGGAAAAGAATTAAGTGAAGGATTAGATTTTAAAACTTTAGGAGTTTTAGGAGTTCCTGTTAATTGGGGAATAAGAAAAAAGGATTTAGGATTATTAAAACAAGGTGCTGAACATGTTTTTTTTGGAACTCATAATTTTAATTCTCCAACACAATTATTTGATTTATCTAATTCTGCTCAGGTTTTAAGTTTTTTATATGGTTCTGGCAAATTAAAAAAACATAATTATCATTTATCATCAGGTTTACCTGCTGATTTTTTTGATTTAATTGAGGTTTTATATGAGAGCGCTGGAAATGATAGAGATTTTAGGCAAATGACAAGACAATCTAAAACTAGATTTCCAGTTGGTTTAGATGCTTTAAAAGATAGATTAGATTTATTAGATGATGAAACAAAAAATAGTGTTGTTCAATCTTTTTTTTGTGAATATATGGCTTCTTCTGTAGAATCTCTTGGTGGAAGATATATGGATCCTATGAGATTAGAAGGTAAGAATGGTTATGTTGATTTAGCTTTTAATAATATTGGGTTTAAATATAATCAGGCCCATAGGCCTGAAAAAGTTGGAAAATAATTTTATTAGTTTTGTTTAAGGTTTTATAGATATTTTTTGTAACTGATTTTTCTTAAGAATTTAATTTTTCCACTTCATTAATTAAGGAGGAAGAAATAAAATTTAATAATATATGGGTTAAATCAAGCTATTTTTGACAGTATGATTCTATCAATAATCTATCAAAAAGTTTTTATATTTCTTATTTTTATTTATTGTAATATGGGATTACAAATAGGAGAGATAATAGAGAAAAAAGAAATTTCTTTTCAGGACTTAAAGGGAAAAGTAATTGCAGTAGATGCTTTTAATGCAATTTATCAATTTCTTACAACTATTAGACAACCAGATGGAACTCCTCTTAAAGATAGTAATGGAAATGTAACAAGTCATTTATCAGGTTTATTTTATAGAAATCTTAAACTTATTTTAGAAGGTGTTAAACTTGTATATGTTTTTGATGGACAAGCTCCTGAATTAAAATCAAGAACTAAGGAAAAAAGACTTGAGATTAAAGATGAAGCAAGAGAGAAATATGAACAAGCTAAAGCAAAAGAGAATATTGAAGAAATGGGAAAATTTGCAAAGTCTGATGTTTATTTAGATAAACAAAAAGTTGAGGAAAGTAAAGAAATTCTTGAAGCAATGGGAATTGCTGTTATTCAAGCTCCTGGAGAAGGAGAAGCACAAGCAAGTGAAATAGCAAGACAAGGATTGGTTTATGGGGTTGCTTCTCAAGATTATGATTGTTTAATGTTTAAGAGTCCTAAACTAATTCAAAATTTAAGTCTTGCACGTACTAGGAAAACTATCTCTGGAGTAAGGGAAGTATTTCCACAGATTATTGATTTAGAAAAAGTTTTTGAAGGACTTGAGGTTAATCAGGATCAACTTATTTGTTTAGGTATTATTTGTGGAACTGATTATAATCCTGGAGGGGTTAAAGGATTAGGGCCAAAAAAATCTTTGAAAATTATTA
>CAZJPU010000088.1:0-5313 GCA_964548105.1 Candidatus Woesearchaeota archaeon
TTTTTAAATAAGACCCTTGTTTTCTTACTATTAGTTTTAGAAACCTTGAATTACAAAGACAGTTATTTGAAAAAGCAAGAAATAATGGATGGAAAAAATCAGGGATTGTTACTACAAACAGGAAATTTATAATAGAATTAATGAGTACTGAAAATATTAGTTTTCCTTTAATTAATAATGGCAAGGTTTTGGTTGATGATGAATTTTTAGGGTTGGTTGTTGAGAAATCTAATGATAATTTAGAGAGGAGTTGGGATAAAATTAAAAGGTTAGAGATGTTATTTGGTTGAAAATAAGGGGAATTATATGTTTTATTACATATATTGTTTATGAGAAAAATATTTAAATGGAAAAATATAGATATTTTTAGAGTAACCAATTTTATCGGTAGTAAAATTGATTTAAAAAAAGAGTATTTGATGCTCTTTTTTTTCTTTTTTATATGTTTCAAAATATAGATGGAACACTATTATTTAAGTTTAGTGGTGTTTTTTAATAGGTGAAAGGAGGTTACAAAAAAATGGTTTTAGATTTTACAAAAGAAGCAATTGATAATATTGATACTCATAGTATTAATTTTGATGATTTAAAAGCTGGCAAAGCAAATATCAAGGTTTTTGGTATTGGTGGTGCTGGTTGTAATGCAATAACCTGGTTGTTTAATAAAGGAATCAATGGAGCAACTGTTTATGCAATGAATACTGATGCATTGCATCTTAGTATTTCAAAGGCAGATGAGAAACTTTTAATTGGTAAAGAATTAACAAGAGGGTTAGGTGCTGGAGGAAAAGCAGAAGTTGGTAGAGAAGCTGCAAAAGAATCAATTTCTGAACTAAAAAAATCAGTTCAGGGTGCTGATATGATTTTCATAATTGGTGGTGAAGGTGGCGGAACAGCTACTGGAGCTATGCCTGTATTAGCACAATTAGCAAAAGAAACAAGATCAGTAGTTATTGGTGTTGCTACCATGCCTTTTGAGTGTGAAAAAGCAAGAATTGATAAAGCAGAATTTGGTTTGCAAGAACTACGGGATCAGGTTGATACTGTAATTGTTATTGACAATAATAGATTAGTAGATATTGCTGGGCAATTACCAATACAACAAGCTTTTGCAGTTGCAAATGAGTTAATTAGTACTATGATTAAAGGAATTGTAGAGACAATTACTCTTCCAAGTTTGATTAATTTAGATTATGCTGATGTTTCATCAATAATGAAGAAAGGAGAAGTTGCTGTAATTGGTATTGGAGAGTCTGATTCAAGTGATAGAGTTAATGAGGCTGTGCGGCAGGCTCTTACGCATCCATTGTTAGACGTGGATTACGGAGGTGCAAGCGGAGCTTTGATTCATATTACTTGTGGGCCTGACATGAAGTTAGAAGAATTTAGTCAGGTAGGAAAATTAGTTACAGAGAATATTGCTCAAGAAGCTCAAGTTATAATTGGAGCTAGAATAAACAAGGATTTTGAAGGAAGAGTTAGGGTTATTACTATTATGACAGGAGTTTCTAGTCCTTATATTTTAGGTAAACAAAAGCTTAGAGAATATTCAGATGAAACATCTGTTGCAGAATTTGATGAATTAGGTATTGATATTGTAAGAGATCGTTAATTTTAAACAGATTTATTTTTATTTTGCCTGCCATTAATTTTTTGGCAGGTATTTTTTTTTATTAGAATTATTAATTTGTAGGTTAGTCTAACTAATATCTTTTTCTTCTAACTTTTATAAATGGTATTTGGAATTTATTTTTCCAGGTTTCAAAAAAAGTTCTTTCACCAAGTCTGACTTTTGTTTTTTGTTTAGTTCTATTAGAGATATGTTCATAACCTACTGGAATAACTGCTTCTATTCCAACGTTATCAGGAACTCTTAAAAGATTTTTAATAGTAAGATCTGAGAAAGCGCCAACCCAACATGATGCAAGGCCCATATCTGTAGATTTTAATAAGAAATTTTCAATTGCTGCTCCTGAATGATGTTTAATATATCTATTTGCTCTTTTATCATATAAAAGAATAGCTTTTTTAGGAAGAGAACAAAAAACTACTAAATAAGGAACTTCTTTAATCCATTGTTGTTGACAAGCTGTTGCAATTTTTTCAATTTTTTCAGGATCTTCTACTACAATAAATTGTAGAAGAGGTAAATTTCCAGGAGAAGGAGCAAGATTTGCAGCATCAATAAGTTCCATTATTTCCTCAGCTGGAGGTTTTTTATCTGAATATCTTCGAACAGATTTTCTTTTTTTTATTAATTTTTTAAATTCCATATTTTAAAAAAAGATTTAGTATATAAAAAGATTTTGTTAAGGTCTTCTTAAAACAATAGTCTCTGAATTTCCTCCTTTACTTATAGATCTCCACCATTGAATAATTAATAAAACAATGATAATTAGGATTATGGGAAATAGCCATTTTGAAAGAGAACCCATCATTCCTGTGATAAATTGTGGAGCTTCTGCAGTAGCATTAACCATTATTTTGTTAGTATAGGGAAGTATAAAAGTGTTGTGGAAAATTAAATATAATTGAATTTAGAAAATTGCATAGTCTCCTTTTTTTATTCTTCCAATAGCTGGATGTGATGTTAATCTTTTAGATAATGTTGGAGAATCTAATATTTCTAGAAGTTGAGGCATGTATCTTTCTAGTTTTTCTGTGCTAAAATCATGCCCTTTTTTTACTGAGGTATTTGGATTAGGGTTTGTAAATCTATGAAGTAAGCATTTTCCATCATAACCATCAAAATGAAAAATATCATTATAGGGGGTTCCATCTTTTACTTCTTTTAATTCTACTCTAAGAAAAAATGGTTCAATAATGCTTCCATTTGTATCCATAACAGGTTCATATATTCTAATCTCTAAACTATGATTAGAAGCTAGATTTGTTGTTTTTTCTATTCCTAGAATTGGAACACTATATCCAAAGAGGGAGGGAGTTTCTGTTTTTCCAGAATACCTTTGAGTTTCTGTTGCACGATCTCTTTGCATTAATTTTTTAATAGCAGGATGTAATGCTAATCTTGGAGGAAGTTTTGGAGAATCTAATATTTCTAGAAGTTGAGGCATATGTTTTTCTAGTTTTCCTGTATTAAAATCACGCCCTCTTTTTTTTGCTGCTGACGGATGAGGATTTACAAATTTATGAAGTAAACAATCTCCATTATTACCCTCAAAATAATAAGTATCTCTATAATTTACTAGATTTATTATATCTTCTAATTCTATTCTAAGAAAAAAAGGTTCAAGATTACCGTCATCATCCGCAGTTTCATATACTTTAATTCCTAAATTTTGATCTGGAGCTATTTCTTTTTGACTTCTTATTCCGGCAATTGTTCCTTCATATACCAAGTGTTTAGGAATTCCTGTTTCGCCTAAACTCCCTGTAGTTACTGTAGACGTTACTGTAGTCATAACTTTTCTAATCAATACTTTTATTTAAATATTATTGTTTTAAAAGATTGTTTTTGTTTAAGGAAATATTTTGAAGTGATTCAAACCTCCTTGTCGGTTCGAGAAAAAAACGTCCCAGGGAGTGCTAAAAAATCAAAGATTTTTGGCAACTTCAAAACAAAACTTTTTAAAAGTTTTTCATATGTCTAAAATTGATAACTCCATAATTTATTATGGAGCGTAGCTAAAAGATAGTTATCAATTTTGGAGCATCCTAAAAACAAGTGCTTGTCATAAACTCCATACTTTAGTGTGGAGTGGCACATTGTTTTTTTGATTTTGAAGTGATTCAAACCTCCTTCTCGGTTCGAGAAAAAAACGTCCCAGGGAGGACTCGAACCTCCAACCCCATGGTTAACAGCCATGTGCTCTACCAAATTGAGCTACCAGGACATATGATTTTGAGAGAAATTTGATATTTAAAGTTATTTATTTGTGTTTTTTGCTTCTTAACTCATTTTTTATATCAAGATTTTTTGAATCTAAATTTTTTCGTTTTCTTTGTTTTTCTGCTCTTGCATATACATTGCTTTGTTTTGAACCATGGATAATAGATTTTATTGCTTGAGTAGCATCTTCTATTTCTTCACAATCCCCAATAATTCCTACTTGATTATCTTTTAGAGAAATAGCACATTGTGTTAGATTGTTAATTGTTCCTAGTGTTTTTCCTCTGGTGCCTATTATTCTTGCTCGAACACGTTCTAGATCATGCCTTTTAGTTACATCTTTAATATTAATCTTATGAAGTTCTGTGTTTTCTTTTTTTAATAGTAATGAACGATCTACTGAAAAACCAAGATTGATTGCTTCTAAAATTTTTAGGGCAATATATTCATTTTCTGTAGGGCCATCTACAAAAACAAGTTTCCCTCTATTAGTTATTTTAACTTGGAGTTCTTTTTCTAATTTTATTTTATTTCTTATTACTTTTACAACAGGTTCAATATATATTTCTTGCATTTTAAATAAAAGCTAGTTTAATTTCTTCTTCCATGCCTTCTATATAATCAAGCAATGTAAGTTCTTCTGGAGTAATCCATTTAAAATCTTGAAAATCCTTTGAGATTTGTATATCTTCTGATTTAGCAATTACTTCAAAGCAAAATCCAACAACATTATGTCCATCAGGCCTAATAAAAGTAAAATCTTTAATGAATTTTTTAGAATCTTCTATTTTTAAACCTACTTCTTCTAGAACCTCTCTTTTTAGAGTTTCTAAAACATCTTGACCTTTTTCAAGTTTTCCACCAGGAAAAGCCCATTTTCCAGGATGTGCAATTTCATTTTCATTACGTTTTATAACTAAACATTTATCTTTAGAATTATTTTTTATAAGTGCGTTAATAGCCACAATGTGTTTTTTGTTTTCCATTCTTAGAACTCTGAGGAGATTTCCTTTAAAAGCCCTTTTCTCTTCATCCATTCAATTTCAGCAGGAGTGTATTTAAAAAGCACATCCCCTCTTTTATCACCCTCAAACTCCCAAGGTTTAACAATAACAGTATCTCCAGGGCGAATCCAAAGCCTTCTTCTTAATGATCCTGGGATACGGCAGTTTCTTTCTTTTTCATCAAAACATTTAATAATCATACGATTAGCACCAACTCTTTGTTCAACTATTCCTAAAACCTCATTGTTTCTAGGTATTCTTGCCCTAGTTATAGTTCTTACAGGGCCTTGCTGGTTTTTTTTACTTTTATTTTTAAATTTTGGAGGTTTCATGAACAAAGAATTATAAATTATCTTATAAATGTTTGGATTATAAAGCGTTGTCAGGAGTTTTAATTAAAATTTTTGAGGTATTGATATCTCTTAAGAATTTGATTTTTCCGCCTCATTAATTAGGGTG
>CAZJPU010000089.1:0-5225 GCA_964548105.1 Candidatus Woesearchaeota archaeon
CAGTGATTCTAGATTCTTCAGATTGTTCTTCAGCTGATTCCTCTGCAGGTTCTTCATCAGATGGTTGTTCTTCAGCTGGTTCTTCAGATTCTTCAGGCTCTTCTTCTTCACTCCCATCTTGCTCTTCAACTTGCTCTTCAACCTGTTCTTCAGGTTCTTCTACCTCAACTTCTTGTGTTAGATTACCTGTTTCTTTTTCAGGATCTTCTGTAACATTATTTTCAAATTCCTCAGTTATATTACTAATTTCCTGTGTTTCATTAGTTATAATTTCTTCAATTAATTCCTCAGTTATATTGCTAATTTCCTGTGTTTCATTAGTTATAATCTCTCCAAGCTCTTCTTCCTCTTCAAGTTCTTCAACTTCTACAATCTCTTCTGTAACATTACTAACAATTCCCTGTTCTTCAAAAATGTCTTCCAAAACCTCTTCAGCAACCCCTTCAATAAACCCACTATAATTCAGTAAATCAAAATATAACCGGATACTTCCATCAGGCATTTCAAAATCCATACGCTTGTTCTTATTCCTAGAGACAGGTTCTCCTAAAACTTTTACAGGTTCTTTAATCTCTAAATCAATTATTTGGGTATCAAATTCCTGTTTTATTGATTCTTCAGACACAACAAAACCAGTTAAACTATTTGAAATTAGAACAAAACAAACTAAAGCTACTGAAATCAATAAAATCAAAGAAACAACATAAGTTATTTTAAGTGAATGATTAATTAAATTATTAATCCTTGGCAGTTTAATATCTATTTTAGGTGTGTGGTAATCTTTTCCATGTTTTTCAATCAATTTTATCTCCTTTTTTTTCTTTTTTTCCCACAGCCTATAATCTTTTTCTTTACCAATATAAACCTTAGTTACTTTACCATTAACTCTCTTGCTTTCATAATAATAAGGTCCAAAAACTTTTCCCCTCCTTTTTATAAATTTTTTAACAACCATAGTCAAATTTTAATTTATCTAAAAACTTTAAAAATCTCCATAACCATCTTTTTTATAGATATATATAGAAAAAATCCCTTTATATAATTTATGATTATCAATAAAGCAGTTACTACACAAAAAATTAAACTCAATAAAAAGGAATAATTAGAAAAATATAATCAGCGCTTTCACTTTTTCTTCTTCCCAATGATTCTTCTAAAAAATACAAACCATGAAAGGTTTACAATTAACAATAAAATCACAAGCACTAATAAAATGGTTGTTATATCAACGCCTTTTCCTCCACTTGGCCTAATAGCATATCCTACACCAGTAACATCTAAACTATCTTCACTAACTTTTAAAACCAAATTTTTATCAGTAGATTTTCCACCATAATTAACCATTAATTTACCATTATATTCTCCTTCTTCAACCCCAATAGTATCCCAATATGCAATAAGTTCTTTCTTGCTTAAAGAAGGAATATCTTCATTTGCAGATTTAATATCAGCCATTGGTTGATTCTCATTATTATAAACAATTAAGTTAGCAAAAACACTTTTTAATTCCTGACTCCATCTATTCTCAACAAGTATCTGAAGTTTTGCAATTTCACCTAACTGGAAATTATTAACTAAAAGACTTTCTATAGTCAACATTTTAGTTCCAACTGCAAATTTCTTTTCAAAGCTTTTTGTTTCACCATCATAAAAAACTGTAACTTTTGCAAGATAATCTCCTGCAAGAGCATCAACATTCCATTTAGCACTAAGCTCTGTCCTTTTCCCGGCATCAATAGGTAAATAATCTGTTTCAATACTATCTATTTTTTCATTCAAAGAAGTATAAATGTCAATTACCGCTCTTGCTTCTCCTATTCCTAATTCCCCCCTATTTACTACAGGAATAATAAATGTAGCAGTTCCATTTTGTTCTGCATCTAAAATATTTAAATCAGCATCTATACATTTACCAGGGCAAGCAACATAAACATATAATTGTGAAACAACAGCAACAGTTGCTCCTACAAAAGTTCCATCTGCACTTGCTTTTGGAATTTCTAAAGCTACAATTTCTGCAGTATGTAATCCAGGATTTTTTGAAATCCTATCTGGTAACTTAACCTTATATTGAAATTGTTTACTTTCCTCACTCGGCAGAAAATCAACTAAACCATCATACAAGAATACAGAGTCATTTAATTCTCCCTGAATAGCTAATAAAACCTGCATATTTCTATGCTCATTATTTAAAACTGAAAAAGAAATTTCCTTTTCTAATCCAATTTCATAATCAATAGTAGTTCTACCTGGAGTTATTCCTAGCGCAATAACATTCGGTAAAAACATCAACAATACCACTACTAACAATAAATATTCCAATCTCAGTCTCATTATCTTATTTCTCATTTTTAACAACATCCCAATAACCTCCTTTTGCACTCCCAACTCGTTTCAATAAACCTTTTTGTTTTAGCTTTGAAATATTATTACGGATATTTTTTTCATTAATGCCAACAATTTTGCTTAATTGTTCTTGAGTTATTTTAGGATTTTTTTTCATTTCAATTATAATTACCCTCTGATTTTTCATAAGATTTTCTAGGTCTTTTTCTAGGTCTTTTTCTAGGTCTTTTACTAGGTCTTTTTCTAGGTCTTTTTCTAGGTCTTTTTCTAGGTCTTTTTCTAGGTCTTTTTCATAAACCTGAGAATAAACAATTACTTTTGTTTCTATATCCCGAAGAACATAATTCAAATCTCTGTTCCCATTTTCTTTTAATAAATTTCTAACAGTAATAATTCCAGAACCATATTTTTCTATAAAGCCAATATCATACATATATTGTGAAAGGGTTCTATTTACTAGTTTATGTAATGGTCTTTTTGGTGTAACCCCTTTTGGAAAATGTCCTGGATTAATTATCTCAACCCTATCATCAAAAATAAATACTCTGACATCTGCTGTTGTCTCATAATCTCTATGTATTAAAGCATTAATCACAAGCTCTCTCAAAACATTTAGAGGAATATCAAACTTATCATCTCTTTGAAAACTTTTTTCAGTTCTAAACCCCATAAAATTAATATGTTCTTTAAAAAATCTTTCAGACTGCTCAACCATTTCCCACAATCCTCCCTCACAATCCATTCTATCAAGAATAATCCCCCCTATTTCCTTACCCTTTATCCTAACCAACCTTAACTGGGCATTAGGTATTTTTACTAAAGGGTCCTCATAAAAAAACAAAACCCCTGCATTTGTCAATTTTCCATTTTTAACAGCACCAATATTCTTCAAAAAGAAATTAAAAGAAATCTTTAAAGTTTTAGAAATATTCCTATGTTTTTCCCTTTGTTCTAAATACCATTTAATCTTCTTCTCATTAATATCTCTAAAACTAACATCCTCACAAATCTGCTCATCCCAATAACTTTTACTACTTTCTTTTACTAATTTTCTAATTTCAGAAGCAGACAACTTATGAACAGACTTTCCAATCCTAATATATGCTCTTCCCCTAAAAAAAACAGGTTTTTCACTCTGCTCTTTAACCTTAACAACAATCACATCTTTATTCCCTACTTTCTCAATATAAATATCAGGATAAACAAAATTATCTGTATGTTGCTTAATATAATTAGCAAGCCCTTCAATTGTTTTTTTGCCTATCTGCACCCCCTTAACATCTCCTAAATCAGAAATCCCTATTAAAATTATCCCATCACAAGTATTTGCAAAACCAGAAACATTTTTTCCAATTTCATCTTTCAAACTTAAAGATTCTTTAAACTCTAAATTTTTAGATTCTCCTATTTCAATTAAATCTATCACATTTCTTTTGTCAAATTTATTTTCTTTTTTCATTTTCCTTCTTTCCATCATTCTATCTGCCTCCCAACATATTCGCCTTTATCTTCAATTTTTTCAACATCTTCGGGTTCTAAAATAATATGCCCGACCATAATGCCTCCTTGTTTTGTTACATTTATTTTAACATTTCCAACATTTACTAATTCTGTTCCATTACTTCTATTAACTTCTAGTCCAACTTCTGATTCAATTATAAACTGATTTCCAAAACCTCCTATCAAACTATTTGAAGGTTTCCAATAATATGTTCCTGGTTCTAAATTAAAAGAAAAATTATTTCTTTCACTAAACTCTAAATATCTAGGATTTGAAAAATCAGAATTTTCTGAAATCATTATAACATTTGCGTTAATTGATTTAAAATCAACAAAATTCCCATCAACATCTACATTTACTTTTGGATAAAGAAAATAAACCATAGCTAAAAGTACCCCTAAGAAAACTACTTGTGAAATTACTATCTTTTTATTCCCACTTAATTTATTTTTCATTTATACCTCTTTTTTTGGTTAATCTGATTCTTTAGATTAACCCTTATTTTTGTTATATCTCCCTCGGATAATTTAATAAGAATTCCTTTAGTTTTGATTAAAAAATCTGCAGACCCTTTTTTAATAAACTCTAATTTAGTTTTATCAATCAATCTATCTGGATAATATTGTAAATCATTCCTAAGTCCAAAAGCAGTTTTAATTAATTTAACATCTCCTAAATTATAAAAATCTATTAAAAATTTCTTCATAAATTCTATTGAACATTTATGAATCTCACACTTCACTCCAACCTTAATCATAAAAGAATAAAGACAATAATACATAGAATAATATGAAGTCGAAGCTACCCACAAACTACTCCCTTCTACTTTTTTAATGATATCTAAAGATTCTTCAGCCATTTTTATATATGAATCAGACATATTACTATTAGGCTCAATTAACTCTATTCCATTCCCAATTCTTAAACACCAATTTATATCTACCATTTTTGTTTTATCACCATATTAACAAATTTTTCATATCCTGAAATCAAAACATGATTTTCCAAAATCTCATTCATAAGGGGATTTTTATCATTCATTAATTTAATAAAATCAGATTTAGACCCTTTTTTAATATTAATTTCCAAATTATAATTTTCTCCTATTCTTTTAATTTCCCACTCATTAACCTCTCCTATAATAAACAAATCTAAATCAGAATCCTTTTTTTGAGTTTTTTTTGCATAACTTCCAAAAACACAACTTATCTGACATTTACTCATTTCATTATTTATTTTCTCAAAAATTTGAACAATTTTAGGATTATTTTCTAAAAATTCAATAGAACGCCAAGTTTCTATTAAAAGAATATAATTTTTAGATAAAGGATTAGATTTATTTAAAGAAAAATATTTTATATTTCCCTGAAGTTTAGAA
>CAZJPU010000090.1:0-5044 GCA_964548105.1 Candidatus Woesearchaeota archaeon
AATTTATATTTCTTCCACCCTAATTAATGAGGCGGAAAAATCAAATTCTTAAGAGAAATAGAACTAATAATCTTTAGAAATAGTGAAGATTTAAAAATATTATAGATCATACCCTTGTTTTTTGAGTATCTTTATTGTTTCGTCTAGTCTTGAGATTATTTTTTCATGGGTTTTTTTAGGAATTCCTATATTTGGTATATTTTTTAATGATTTTATGGCTTTTACATTGGGCATGGGGATTTTTTTCATATGTAAATAAGCACGCCACATCCATCTTGCACGCTCTGGTTCAAGTGTCCATAGTAAATTTATACGTTCAGATTGATTTTTTTTAATAATCTCTGGTATTTCTTTAAGAGTATGGGTTCCTCCTTGGTATTTTCTATATCCTAATAAAGAACATATTGCATCAATGGCTCCTATTTCCATATCTTCGGGATTATCATGAAGACTAGGAAGATTCCATTTTTGATGATGGTATTGTTGTCTATGGAGTTCTATAGAGGGTAGAATGTGTTTTATAAAAAATTCAGGATCTTCAGATCTATCTTGTATTGAAAGACCTTTTAACACTGGCCAAGAAAACTTATTTCCATCACCTATTATATCATGAGGTCTTTCATCATCATTATTACCCCAATTTAGTTTATGGAGATAATATTCTACAAGACAAGAATGTCTAATAGTAGAAAGAAGCCAGTTTTTTATCTCCTTTAAGGTTGGTTTAAAATCTGTTTTTTCAGATTCAGGTTTAGGTTTCATTATTATTTAAAGGATTCTAAGAGAATATTTAAAGGTTTGGAAGTCTAATTAATTTTATATAGATGTTGCAAGAACAAAAGCTTTAAAAATTTAATATATATTTAAATTAAATGAAATTAATAAAAATATCTAGCAAAAAAAAATATTCCAGGTTCTTATTTGAAAATATCATTATGATGATGCGATAATTTTGCATTGTTTTTCTACTCTATTCTTTTGATTATCTAATAAAAATTTTTAAGGGTTTAAAAAATGGCTACAAATTGTGATTTAAAAGTACAACCAAATGGAACAGAAGATTTAACAGATGTAACTTTATCTCATTTTCCAGTTTTTGATTTTCAAAAAATTCCATATAGTGGACCATTTAAGATTATTGAAGTTTTAAAAAAAATGGGTTTGGAAGAACCTGGGAAATTTGTTGAATTATTAAAAGATATTAGTAATCAACCGTCTCTTGCACAAACAATGTTTTTTCAAAGGTATCTTAATAGGCATGTTCCGGAAATAGCAAGAGAGATTGAAAAAACTGCAATAATAAATCATCAAGAACATGTTGGACAAGAAAATGGGGTTTCTTATGCATTAGTAAGATTTAGCCCTGAAGAACAAGACTTAATAACCGCACATCTATCATACATGCAAGTAACTCAGGGGTGTGGAGGAGGTTGTACTAAAGGGTGTGGTGTTGATGCAGTTCCTAATGTAAGAGATAGAACTCCTTTAGAACATATTGTTGATACTTTAGAAAAAGTTGCTGTGCATAAAGAAAGAAAACAAAAACTAAAACTTTTTTATGCAAGTGATCCTTTAGAGATAACTTCAAATAATGATGACTTTTTTTTGTTATCAGAAGCTTATTTTGAATTATTTAGAAAACCCTTAAAAATTGTAACTTCAATTCCTTCTGGAAGAGAAGAACTTTATAAAGAAATTTGTAGAAGAAAAAATCCTAATATGGATACATGCGTTAGCATAACAGAACAAAATATTAAGCGATTACATAGGCAGGGTATTTTAAAACACGATGCTTTAGAAAAATTAGCGATTTTTCCAGGAAATAACCCTCCCATTTTAGGAGTTTTTATAGAAGGGTATACTCCGAGTGAAGGAATAAATTTGGTAACTGATGATTTTAGGGAAAATGTAGGACTTAATGGTTATAATCTTCCAGGAAAAAAACATGGTTTTTGGGATAGAACGTCTTTAATAATGACTCCTTATGGGATATTAAATACTATTGGAATACCTCGAATTGATGAAGATTATCCTCAGGGAAGAATAGTTGTTTCTGTAGGAAGTATCTCAGAAAAACCTTTTAAATTAAAAGTTGGTAAACAAATAGAACCTTATTTAAGAGATTGTGTTGTAAGATATCAGGATCCTCAACAATCTGATATTAGGTCTTTTTATCTTTCTAATTTAGCAGGTAATTCTAGAGTTTTAATAGGTAAAGACTGTAAGATTATTCATTGTGAGAATTTTGTTAGTGATCCTGGATTTGCAGAAGCAAGGGCGATTTGAGGGGTTTAGAAATAGAGCTGGATTTATTTGAATTTATTCTAAAGAGTTTTTTGTTAGATTTTCTAAACCTTTTTCTTTTTTAATAGCTCTTTTTATTCTAGAGTTTCTAGCTGCCAAGTCTCCGATTACTACTCCCGCAGCAGCCGTATAAACTGGAATTGGCGCATAGGGTGGAGCAATCATTATATATGTATTTAAAAATAGTGCTCCACCCCATGCAACTGCTTCTCCTATCCAATTATCTGGTTGTTCTCTTTTAAACATTAAATATGAACTTAAAATTGGAGCGAGTGCTCCAATAATTGCTCCACTATAAACATATGCCCTTTCTTTAGCATTATAACCCATATGTTTTAATCTTTGTTTTAGTATTCCCATAGTTATTTTAGAAATTATCTAATTTGATTTTTCTCTGTATTGAATTATTTTTCTTCCAAGATAGTTTCCAATATAGTTTCCTAGTTGAATACCTCCCAGAATAATTGCAGAGGCCCCAAGCCCATAGACAACTTGAATATTGTTTGTAATGGATGCTAGATCATTTATTTGTTCTTGGAGTGGTTCTGTTGTTTGATGAATCCTATGAACATAATTAGAAATATTTTGAAGATTATGGTTAAATGTCTCTAATAATACTACTGATGTTCCAAATCCTAAGAGCATTCCTAAATCAGATTGTTTATTTTCTTTTTGGCTTTCTTCTGGGTCTTTCATAGGATTATTATTGGATTTTTAATTTGATCTTTCTCTGTATTTAGTTATTTTTTCTCCAATATATGCTCCTAGTTGAATGCCCCCCATAATGATTGCAAATCCTCCAAGTCCAGAAATAAACCCAACATTATATTCAATAGTCATTAGGTCATTTATTTGTTCTTGGGGGAGTTTTTCTGTTGCTTGATGAATCATATTAAGATGATCAAAATAATTTAATTTATCTAAAACAGTATAAAGACTATATTCAAAAGCACCTAATAATCCAAATCCCATTCCTAATCCTAAAATGCTTTCTAGTTTAGATTCATGTCTTTCTTCTTCTTTTTTTTGGTTTTCTTCTTGATTTTCCATAGGATTCTTCTTGGATATTTGTTTTTAAAACTAAGTTGTTATCTTTAATAACAACATTTATATAGATTTAATTTGTTTTTTTAATATGGATATTTATGAGAAATTGCAAAAGGCTGGACTTACAGGTAATGAGGCAAAAGTGTATTTGGAATTATTGAAAAAAGGAGAGCTTTCTGCAAATCAGATAGCTAAAAATATTAGCATTGATAGAACACTTAGTTATACTGTTTTAAATCACTTAATTGAGAAAGGCCAGGTTAATTATATTATTAAGGAAAATAAGAAGTTTTTTTCATGTTCTAATCCAGATAATCTATTAAATCCTTTGAAAGCTACTGAATTTATGGTATTAGACTTGATTAAAGAATTAAAGAGTGTAAAAAAAGAAGATAAACAACAGACTGAGATTAATATTTATGAAGGAAAAGAGGCAATAAGAAATATGTACCATCTTTTTAAAAAATATAAAGAGATGTTAGCTTTTGGTGCTACTGGTAGAGCTTATGATTATTTATATGAATCTCCGGTTATAACCAAAGATCTTGTTAAAAGGGGAATGCATGGAAGGATTATAACTTCAAGAAAATATGGAAAACATCCATTTACAAAAATAAAGAGTGTTAAAGTGAGATATGTAGATTATGATAGTGAGGCAACAACAACTCTTTTTGGAGATTATGTTATGATTCATATAGCAAAAGATAAACCTTTTATTATTTTAATTAAGAATAAGGATATTAGTGATAGTTATAAAAAACATTTTGAAGTTTTGTGGAATTCTGCTAAGAAATAAGAAGAAAATTTAAGATCTTCTTGGTCCCCTACTATCTCTTGGTCCTCTTGAATATCCTGAACCTCTACTGTTTCCTGAACCTCTTGAATCTCTACTGTCTCTAGAATATCCTGAACTTCTTGGACCTCTACTTTCTCTAGAATATCCTGAACCTCTGCTGTCTCCTTGTCTTGAAGGTGGTCTTCTTGATCTATTATCTTGTCCAATTCCCCTACGTCTTGCAAATCTTTCAGTTTTCTTTTCAGGCATCCATCTTATTCTTGCTCTTTGGATATCTGGTGTTGATTTTTTAACTATATTAAATTCTCCAGACATTATTGCTTGAAAATTATCATAGTCTCTGCTTGAGATTATATTTATTACTTTTCCTTGTTTTCCTGCTCTTGCTGTTCTTCCTATTCTGTGTATATACTCTTTTTGAGTTTGAGGTGCATCATAATTATATATATGACTTACTCCTTTTATGTCAAGTCCTCTTGCTGCAACATCTGTTGCTACAAGTACCTGAACTTTTTTTGAATGAAATGTTTCAAGCATTCTACTTCTTTTTTCCTGAGAAAATCCTCCATGTATTGGAAGTGTTTCTATTCCTGAGAATTTAAGATTATTTGCAACAAAATCAACATTTTTTCTAGTATTACAAAATACCATTACAAGTTTTGATTTTTCATTTTCTAAAAGGTGTTTTAATAATGAATATTTTGCATTATCTTCAACATCATAATATACTTGTTCTAGCATTTTTGGATCTACAAATGGTTTTGCAGAAATTTCTATTGCTTTATCCATATATCTTTTAGCAAGATGAGTAATATCTTGTGAAATTGTTGCAGAGAAAAATAATGTTTGTCTTTTTTTAGGACAAGCTTTTACTATTTTCGCAACATCATTTTTAAA
>CAZJPU010000091.1:0-5002 GCA_964548105.1 Candidatus Woesearchaeota archaeon
AATAATGAAGTTATTAAAATTGGATTTATTGGGCCTTTAAGTGGAGACGGAGCAATTATTGGAATTGAAAATTTAAATGGAATAAAAATTGCAGTAGAAAATATTAATAATAATGGTGGAATTAATAATAAAAATATAAGATTAATTGCTCAGGATGATCAATATGATGCAAAAGAAGCAATAAATTCCTATAATAAACTAGTATATCTTGATGATGTTAAAATAATTTTTGTAGAAACTTTTGATGCTTTTTTATCATTAACAGATAAGGCAGAAAAAGATGGAGTTTTATTAATAAATAGTCTTGATTCAACTGAAGAATTCTCAAATTTAAATAAAAATAGTTTTTCAATAGGAATTTATGACGAAAGTATAGGATATTCAATTGCTGAATACTTAAATAAAGAAAATGCCCAGGATATTGGTTTAATCACAAATCTTGATGATGCTTTTTCAACACTAACTAAAAACTCTTTTAAAGAAAAATATAAGGGAGATTATTTAGAAGAAAATTATGGGTTTGATACTAAAGATTATAGGTCAATTTTAACAAAAGTAAGTGATAAAGATTATATTGTTACAATTGGTTGGGAAGAAGTAGGAAGAATTATTAAACAAGCAAGAGAATTAAACATAAATGCTACCATTATAGGAATAGATACTTTTGTAAGTGAAGATTTTAAGGAAAATGCAGGAGATAATCTTGATGGACTAATTTTTACATTTTGGAAAGGATCTGAAAATAATCCTGTATTTAATGATTTAATAGATTCATACAAACAAAAATATAATAAAAATCCAGATAATGTTTTGTTTGTAGTAACAGGATTTGATAGTTCTAGTGTTTTATTAAATGCATTAGAAAAATGTGATAATACTGAAAATATTAAGTGCATTAGAACTAATCTAGAAAATACCAAGGATTTTCCAGGTGCTGCTGGATTAATTACAATAGATAGTGACCATGTCACAAGAAGTATTAAAGAAACAATGTTTATGTATAAAGATAATGAAATTGTTCCAATTAACTAATTCTAACAAACTAGGCCTTAGCAATTCCCCACATTATTTCAAAATGTTTCCTATAACCTTCTGCAACATGTTTATCTTTTATTAAAAAAGAGTAAGGACTTTCTTTATTAAAAACACTAATTGCAACATAATCTCCAACAATAACTGTTTCTTGAAATTGTGCAAATTCTTTAGACACATATCTAACATTAGTAATCTTCATTGATGCAATTTCTTCTCCTCCTCGATATTTAACAACTTCATCAAAAACCTGTCTTGAAGAAAGCTTATTTTTAATTCTGCGTTTATGCATATTAAACCACCAGGTAATTCCCATAGTTTCAATACAAGGAGGCCCTCCTCCAAAAGTTAAATATTCTTTTCCTTTATTATTAATCATTATACTATAAACTTCCTTTATTCCCCTTACTCCTTTGTATACACTAGCATTTTCTTGTTGAGTCTTAAAAGTTTCTTTAATTTCTGGAATTATTTTTTTAAATTCCTCTTTCTTATCTTCAATAAAATCTAAAAAACTTTCAGGTCTTGTTGCCTGATATAATCTTCTCCTGCCTTCAAGGACGTAATTTATAAGACTTTTTTCAATTAATGAGTTTAATGCTCTGTGAACAACAGACGTCTGCAGATTTGTTTTTTCAATTATTTTTCCAGCAGCAGAAGAACCCAATCTCATCAAAGTTAAATATACTTTTATTTCTGCATTTGTCAAACCAAGGTCTTCAAAAATTCGTGTATCCATAAAATTATTAACACAAATTAGCTTTTAAATCTTTTTATACTACTCTCAATTGAGAGGAGCTTTATTTATATAAACCTACTATTACATAGTGGTAAATAAATAGAAAATTAAAAATGAAAAACAAAACAATAAACCTGTTGATTGGACTAATAACATTAGTATTACTCTTAAACTTAATTTTCGTAGGATACACTATAACCGGAAACACCATAAAAAAACAAACAATCAAAATTGGAATTCTAACTCCATTAACTGGAGATTTAGCATTTTTAGGAGAAAATGTTGTTAAAAGTGCTAAACTTGCAGTAACTGACTTAGGATATGAAGATAGAATAGAATTTGTCATAGAAGATGCAGGTAATGTAGGAAAAGGAGAGAATGCAATAAGTGCTTACAGAAAACTTGTAGATATAGAAAAAATAGAAGTAATAATTGATGGAATGGCTAGTGATGGTACTATGGCAATAGCACCTTTAATTGATAAAGACAAAATTGTTTTAATAACTCCATTAACTGGAGGAGAAAATATTGATAATGCAGCAGATTACTTATTTAGAAATGGGCCTTCGGATATTATTGCAGGAACAAAACCAGCAGAAGAGGTATTTGGGATGGGTTACAAAAGAGTGGTATTATTAACAGATAATGCAGAATACACAACAGATATAAGAAAACATTTTAAAAATTCATATCTTGGAGAAATAGTATTCGACGAATTAATAAATCCAAATCAAAAAGATTTCAGATCCGAAATAAGTAAAATTCAGAAAAAAGAATTTGACGCAATAATCATAAATACTGCTTCAGGAAACTCAGCAGCTTATTTAATAAAACAGTTATATGAATCAAAAAATTCCAAACCAATTTTTGCTAATTTTCTTGCATTTAATTCAAACACCTTAAAAATTGCTGGAAAAAAATCTTTTGAAGGAGTTTATATTTATGATCCAGAATTTGATTCCGATTCTTTTAGAACCCAGAACTTTTTTAAAAAATATAACAAAAAATATAACACTAATCCCACAATTCCATTTCATACCACTGGAACTTTTGATGCAATAAAAATGATAATTGAAGCAGTTGAAGAAACAAGTTATGATGGGGAGAAAATCCATGATTATTTACTTAAAAACATTCAGGATTGGCAAGGAATGAATGGAATTGTTAGTTTTGATGAAAAAGGTAACACACAAACTGGATTTGTTTTAAAGCAAGTTAAAAATAAAGAGCTTGTGGCATTAGATTACCTCTAAAGTGCTTTCCACAAAATCTCAAACATAACTTTTTGAGTTTCATAAAAATTCTTTTCATCAATAACTATTCCAATAGGTTCTTTTTCTTCTAAAGAAATCATTGCAATCTTTCCACTATAAAGCCACGTGGCAGTTTTTATATCCTGATTTATAAATTTATAAGGGGATTTTTTATCAATAGGAAGTCCACCACTAATTATCATTCTTACTTTTATTCCTTTTTGTATTCTTCTTTTAACAAAATGTGGAAAATAATACTCAAATAATCCTAATAAATCTTTTTTAGAAGCAATTACTGAAAATTCTTTTGCTTCACATAATATTCCCTCAAATATTGATTTTAATCCTTCTTTTCCTACATAAACCTCTACTTTAGGCCTTTTACTAACACTTCCAGCTAAAGAATTTAATTCTGGAAGTATTTTTTTAACTAATTCTTCTCTTTCTTTTAACATTTCGATTATCTTATTTGGAGCAGTAGACTGATAATATTTTTTTCCAG
Organism: Candidatus Woesearchaeota archaeon; assembly: GCA_964548105.1. GTDB lineage: Archaea > Nanobdellota > Nanobdellia > Pacearchaeales > GW2011-AR1 > ARS1285. Next base: position 3,527 of record CAZJPU010000091.1, read on the forward strand.
ATTTTAAAGTATAACTTACAAAACCCTTTTGTTCTAGTGATTTAAGAAGGTCGTATACTGAAGTTCTATTTAACCCAGCAAAATGTCCAATACCCTGGACAAGACTGCTTCCTAACTGCAAGTTTGCTAGATAAACTTTAATTTCTTTATCATTTAATCCTAAAGATCTTAATATTTCTTCTTTCATATATTTATCAAATTTCCCAGATATATAAACTTGTCGTTTGTATTCCACAACATAATCTTATATTGGCCCAAATTTAACGTCCCTCATAGAACTTAAAATGAAAAACAAAAACATTTGGATAATATTAATAATTATTATCACAATTATTATCTTAACAAATTTATTAATTTTTAGAACTGGTTATACTATTAAACAAGAAGATTCAAAAAAGGTTATAAAAATAGGGTCTATTGCATCTCTTACTGGAGAAACTGGTTGGTATGGTCAAAGAGTAAAAGAAGGAATTGATCTTGCAGTTGAAGATATTAATTCTCAAGGGGGAATTAATAATAAAAAACTAGAAATTATTTATGAAGATAGTCAATGTGATCAAAAACAAGGAGTAAGTGCTGCTCAAAAACTTATTAATTTTAATCATATGAATATTATTATTGGGCCTACATGTTCTTCAGTTGCATTAAGTGTTGCACCAATTACAGAAGAAAATAAAGTAATTCTCATAACACCTATTGCTTCTACTCCTAAACTAAGTTATGCAGGAGACTATGTATTTAGAACCAAAGTTTCAGGAGCACTCCATGGAATTAAGATGGCTGAATTTTCATATAATAAATTAAATGCAAGAACAGCTTCTATACTTTATATTAATAAAGATAATGGTGTAGGTTATAAGGATTCTTTTAATAAAAAATTTAAAGAATTAGGTGGAGAAATAATTAGTATAGATTCTTATGAAAAAGGTGAAAAAGATTTTAGAATTCAGTTAACAAAAATAAAACATTTTAATCCCGATGTTTTTTACTTAGCCGGACAAGCAAGTGAAAAAGCTATAAAACAAGCAAGTGAATTAGACTTAAATATCCAAATAGTTAGTGCAGTAATAGGAAATAATGAATTATTAGAAATTGCAGGAGATGCTGCAGAAGGATTATATTATACAGAATCCTCATTTGACATAGATGATTCTTTTAGAACCACTCAAGAATATCAAGAAAAATATAAAAACAAATATGGAAAAATAAGTGAGATTCATGCGGCAAATGCATATGATGCAGTAATTCTTATTTCTCAAGCTATTGAAAAATGTAACGAGAATACATCTTGCATAAGAGATTATCTATATTCAATTAAAGATTACAAAGGAGTTTCTGGAATAATAAGTTTTGATGAAAATGGTGATGTTGATAAACTATTAATAATAAAAACCGTTAAAAATCAAGAGTTTGTAGTATTAGATTAACTCTTCGCCCCTTTCCAAAAATAATTAAAATATTTTATAAAACTTTCTT
>CAZJPU010000092.1:0-5001 GCA_964548105.1 Candidatus Woesearchaeota archaeon
ATCCAAATCTAATGAGAAAATTTGTTAAAGACCAAAACCTAGAAAAAATACAAAAAGAATTAAAAGAACGAGAAAAATTTTTAGTTATAACTCAAATTGGACCTATTGGAAAATCTTATACAGGTAAAATTGCAAAACAAAAACTAAAAGAATTAAATTTAGAATTTAATGAAAACATGGAAAATATAACTGAGTTAAAAGGTCAAATAGCAAATCCTGGAAAAATTAAAGGAAAAGTAAGAATCTTAAAAACTTCAAATAATGTAACTAATTTTAAAGAAGGAGAAATATTAGTTACTGGAATGACAACCCCTGATTTTGTTCCTTTAATGAAAAAAGCATCAGCCATAATCACCGATGAAGGAGGAATAACAAGTCATGCTGCAATTGTATCACGTGAACTTAACATTCCCTGTATAATTGGAACCACTAATGCAACAAAAGTTCTTCGTAACGAAGATTTTGTAGAAGTAGATGCAGATAAAGGCATAGTTAAAATTCTGGAGAAAGCAAAATGACAAATAAAGAATTAATTAATAACTCTATTGAATGGGAACTTTATTTATCAAGACCTTTTAATCTTTTTAGTACTTCTGTATGGAATGAATGGTATTCTGGAGAGAAAATAAAAAAAATATTTGGAATAAACCTTAATGAAGGATTATATATTGAAAATCCTAAAGGAGTAATTAATCACTATCGTAAAAAAGGCATAATAAAAAAACTAACTCACCTTATTGGAGAGATTGTAATTAAAGATCCTGAAAAATGCAGGGAATTATTAAAAAAAGGATTAGAACTAAATAATAAAGCAAAGGAAATGTTTAAGGAAAAGAAAATTCCTGAATTAAAAAAAATTCTTGATTTTTATATAGAACTCGCTTTACTTGCAGGAATACTTCCATATTATGCAGGAAATTTTATGGAAACTAATAAAATTGATCCAGAATTAAAAAATATGATTATAAATCTAAGAAGAGAATCATATTATCCAAAGACAAACAATGAACTTCTAATTCCAGCTACAATAAATAAATTAAAAGAAAAAGGCATTTTTGAAAAAAATGCTATAAATGTAGTAACTCTTAATGAAGTTTTGAATAATAAAAAAATAGATCTAAAAAATAGACTCAATGATTTTAGGAAAAATAAAAAATTTGTTTACCAAAATTGTAAGGGTAATGAAATTGTTTTATGGGTAGAAGATCCAAAAGAAATAATTAATAAAATAGAAAAAAAAGAACCTATATCAAAGAATCTAATTAAAGGAAAAACATCCTACCCTGGAAAAGTTGTTGGTAATGTAAAACTAATATTAGGTAATAAACTTAATAATTTAGAATTTAAAGAGGGAGACATACTAGTTGCAATGAGTACTAATCCTGAATTACTTCCTATAATGAAAAAGTCAGGAGCAATTGTAACCGATGAAGGAGGGATTACAAGCCATGCAGCAATAATTTCAAGAGAACTAAAGATTCCATGCATTATCGGAACAAAAATAGCAACAAAAGTCTTAAAAGATAGAGATCTTGTAGAGGTAAATGCAAATAAAGGGATAGTTAAAATTTTAGAAAAAGGTTGAAAATATGACAAATACTAAATTAAAATTTCAAAAAATGTGGGAAGCTCATCCAATGGGAACATTAGGAGGTGAAGATGTAGTTAATTTTAATTTTTCTAATGATCCAAAATTTAAAGAAAAAACAGGTTTAATTGAAAAAAATACCATATTTTATTATGAAAAAGACATAGGAACTCAATTTTATTATGAAGAAAATGAAATGAAAAAAGCAGCAGAATTTGGTTTTATTAGATTTACAAATAAAAAAAAAGACAATAGAACTTTCTGATAAAGAATATAATAAATTTCAAAATAGTAACTTAAAAGAACTTTCAATAAGGGCACTTTTTAATAGGTACAAAAAACTGCTTAGATTACTTCAAAAACCTTATTCACATTTTTATGCTTGTCAACCTCAATATTTTCAAGATATTGAAAAATATATTATTGAAAAACTTAATAAAAACTTTAAAGAAAAAATTTCTAATGAAATTTATTCGACCTTAACATTGTCCGAAGAGTTTGATTCTTTAACAATTGAAGAATTAGAATGGTTAAAAATTATAGAAAAAGCTCAAAAAAATAAAGATATAAAAAAGGATGTACAAAAACACTCAAATAAATATCTTTTTTTAGGAACTGTTGAAACTGAAAATCCCTGGAATTTGAATCATTATATGAAGTTACTTGAAAAACAAATTAAAACTAATGTTTCTAATAAAATTAAAGAGATTAAACTAAAAAAAGAAAAATTAAATCAAAAAAAAGATTTTTTAATAAAAAAGTATAATATTCAAAGCGATATTCCAAAAATTTGTAATAGTCTTGCAAAAATTGGGATTAATCGGCTTGCATTAAGATTTGCATGGACAAAAGTTATTTACATGTATCTTGAAGTTTTAAATGAAATTAAAAAGAAAACAACAAACGCTTCATTAACAAAAGATATGATAAGTGAATCTAGAATTGAGGAATTAGAAGATATATTGTTTAATAATAAAATTATTTCTAAAGAAGAAATTAAAAAAAGAAAAAAAGCATATCTTTTTTATTCTAAAGATTTTCCAAATTATCTTAATAAAAAGGATATAGAATTTTATTCGGGCGATGATGCAATAAAAATGAAAAATAAACTAATTCAAGAACAAAATATTAATTTAAAAGAATTTAATGGAACAATTGCTTGTAAAGGAAAAGTAAAAGGAAGAGTTAAACTCTTTACTTGGCTAGAAGAAAATTTAACAAAAGAAATGGATGAAATGAAAAAAGGAGATATTTTAGTTGCAGGTCAAACTCGCCCTTTTTTAATGCCTGCAATAAGAAAAGCAGGTGCAATTATAGCTGATGAAGGAGGTATAACCGGGCACGCATCAATAATTTCTAGAGAACTAAAGATTCCATGCATTATCGGAACAAAAATAGCAACAAAAGTTCTTAAAGACGGCATGCTAGTTGAAGTAGATGCAGATAAAGGGATAGTTAAAATTTTAGAAAAAACAAAGGAAGCATCAAAATGAACACAAAACTTCCAGATAAATTAAAAAAAGATCTTGAAAAACTTGAATTAGAGTATGAAGCAGGAAGGTATATGTATTACTATTTTAATTATATGATTTCAGAAAGATGGGCAGAACTAAAAAAAGGTTGGGGCATTGATGTTTGTTTAGTTGGTGATTGTAAAAATCATATGACAAAGTTTTATTTAATGTTTTCAGAAAAAACATTTGAAGATTTTGTTAAGAAAATTGCAAACACTGATTTTTTAGAGAAATTTGAAAAAAAGATTACTAATATTAAAGACAATAGTGTAAAAAAACTAAAAAATACAGATCCTTTAAAACTTTCAAATAAGGAACTTATAGATTTCATTAAAAATCTTTACATTTGTTCTAAAAATATTTATGGTGCTGCTAGTATTTTAAGAAGTATTGATAGGGGGGTTAATAACCTTCTCAAAGATTTATTAATTAACAAAAAGGATAAAGAAGAACTATTGTATTTAATCTCCTTTCCCAATCACCCTAGTTTTTCAAATAAAGAAGCAATTGATTTATTAAGATTAGCCGTTAAAGTAAGAAATAAAAACATAGATTCTAAAGAGGCAGAAAAAGAATTAAGAAATATCAAAGAAGAGTACTGTTGTATCTCACTTGGTAATTATGTTGAAAAACCAAAGCTTCTTAAAGACTATAAAAAAGACCTTAATCATATTTTAGAAGATCCTAAGATAGATCCTGGAAAGTTGCTTAAGGATATTGAGAATAAAAGAAGTTTAGAACTTTCAAAAAGAGAAAAAGTTTTAGAAAATCTTGATGATTTTGGAAAGTCTATTGCTAAAATAATTTCAAAATCAGCATCTTTAAAAGATGATTTTAAATTCTTTATTAATAAAATTCATTATTTATCTACAGATTTATTTAATGAGATCTCTAAGCGTTCTGGAAAACCTTTAAGTTTTATTAAAGACCTCTCACCTGAAGAAATGTATGATCTTATTAAAGGTAAAAAAATAGGCCTTAAAGATAGAAAAAAAGATTATGTAATTATAGGTTATGATAATAAAATTATTACCCTTTCTAAAGAAAAAGCAGATAGTTTTAGAAATAAATTTTTAAAGAGTAATTTTGAGAAAGAATTTCTAGAATACAGTAATTCTGAAAAAAAAGAGTTTAAAGGAAGATCTGCAAGTCCAGGTTTCGGGAAAGGAAAAGCAAGGATTATTCTAAATAGCAGAGAATTTAATAAGTTTGAAAAAGGAGATATCCTAATCTCATTAAACACCACGCCAGATTATGTTCCAATTATGAAAAAAGCAGCAGCTATTGTTACAGAAGAAGGGGGCCTCACAGCTCATGTTAGTGTTGTTAGCAGAGAACTCGGAATTCCTTGTATTGTAGGAATAAGGAATATAACTAAAATATTAAAAGACAACGACCTAGTAGAAGTTGATGCAGATAAAGGAATTGTAAAAATAATAAAAAAAGCAAAAAATGAATAAACCAGATAATCTATCGTACAAACACCCGCAACTCTCAGAAAAAATCGACATATTTCAGACAACTAGAGAAGCAGCTCCAGTTATTGTTGATTCAGTATTCAAATTATGGTTAAAAGAGAAATTAAAAGAATATTGCGATATTGATTTTCCAATTGAAACAATTTACTGGGCATTTTATAAATACGATAAAGCATATTTCCAACTTCACATTCATCAATTTGGTTATCATATTATAGAATATTACCTAAATAAAGAAAATTTTGATAAATTCTTAAATAACTATGAAAAATATAAAAAACAAACATTTAGAATCTGGAATGAGAATTCCAAAGATAAAATATCTTCTTTAACAAATGACCAACTTATTTCCTTATTTCATCAGTGTAAGAACTTTTTAACAGATCTATTCGCAATTATGCCTGCTTCTGTAATGATTGGA
>CAZJPU010000093.1:0-4998 GCA_964548105.1 Candidatus Woesearchaeota archaeon
GTGAAACATCAAGATCAGATGTTCATTTTAAAGATGTAATAAGTGGAACAACTTATACTTCTCTTATTAATAATAATAATGAAATAAATGAGACTCCTGGAACAACTACTACTTTTGTTATAGATGCCAAAACCTATACTGTTGAAGCGGTTGATGCTGATACTGTAAAAATAAGCTGGTATCCTCAAAATGAGATTCATGTTTTTGAAGGTTGTAAGGTAAAAAAATGTACAGATTCTGATGATGGAAAAGACTATTTTACTAATGGAATATGCAAAGATAAATTCTACCCTAAAGGTCTTAAGGATATCTGTTATTCTTCAGGTGGAGGAAATTATAATAATTTAAAGGAAATTTTTTGTAATTCTAATGGAGAATGCGAGGCTGAGATTTATGAGTGTCCAAATGGCTGTAAAAATGGTGTTTGTATTTCTAATATGACTATCGCTGACTATTTTATAATTGTTGATGATAAATCCCCATCTCAAACAAGTGATTTTAAAGATGCAATCAATTTACAAGTCAAATTAAGAAATAAAAAAAATTTAAAATTTGTTGTTGTTAAAAATTTAGAAATTAAAAAATCTGATTTGGAAAATAGTGTTTCTGCTTTTATTTATGAATCTAAGGCTATTGTTATTTATGGTATTGGTCTTTCAACTTCTGATATGGCATTAGCCGTAGACATAAATGAATATTTAATTGATATGAATATTCCTAGTGTAGTAATAAAATCAACAGAAGTTGTTTCAGATGATTTAAAAGATACAATTAAAAATATAAATTTTGGTAATCAATCTTGCAATTCTCATCAAATTTCAATTGGAGAAGTATATAACAAGGAAGGCAAAATAGCAGTAAGTTATAAAAGTGTAGGTACTGGAGATGATGTAATAGTTGGATATACTATTGAAACAGAACAAATTGGACAGTCAACCACTTGTAAAATTACTCAAGGAATGTGCAGTGGAAATTCAGAAAGTAATGTAGTTTATTGTGATCTATATACTAATTGTGATTATCCTGTTCAAAAACCAAGTAATAAATATTATATTAAACTTACAGATAATCAATGTCCAGAAGTTTCTGATAAAGCAGAAATAAGATTTAAGATAATCGATGATGGTTATGTAAGATTAAATGAAAAATTTAAATTAGAATTAGAAAATTCTGTTAAAGTGATTAATTATAAAGATATGAAAATAAAATTTTTAGATGTTTCCCAGGCTAAATGTGTAGAAAGAAATGTTTATAGAAAAACAAAGCAAAATACTGTTTCAGATAGTGGAAGGGTTAATGGGAGAATTGGTAGTATTACTGGAGAAGTTGTTAATGAAATAGATTCATCAGATGCAATATATTCTACAAAAGTTTCTGAAATGATAAGTAGAGTGGAAGAGGGAGTAAGAGCTATTGAAATTGATTCTGAGCAAATTACTAAATGTATTAATGGTCAGATTGTTGTAAAATTAGAAGTGACTATCGAAGAAGAACCTACAAAATATGTTACATTAAAACTTGGAGAAAGAAAAAAAGTTTTTGGAACTGTAATAAGTTTTTTAGATTATTATTCAAATCATAAGGTTGGAGTATTTTTAGTTTCTAAAAAAACTATTGATTGTCCAGAGAGATGTATCTGTGGTTTAGATGGAACAATTGATTGTCCAGAAGAATGTCCAAAAGGAACTAAATTATGTCCTGATGGTGTATGTAGAAAAAGATGTGGGTCGGTAGATACTGAAGAATGTAAATTTGGTTGTTTATACAATGAGGGTTGTTTACCAATCGGAACAAGAGTTAATGGAACATTTTGTGATATAAATAGAGATTTATCAGACCAACTACAAGAAGCATCATCTTGCGAAAACAACTTTGAATGTTCAAGTAATGTATGTGTTAATGATGAATGTATAAGTGGATCCCTTATCCAAAAGATTATTGAATGGTTTAATGGGTTGTTTGGTTGAAGATAATTCTGTTTTAGTAACTTATTTAAATTAGGTTTTCTCTTTTATGTTATAAAATGGGAAGACAAGAACAAATAATTAATGAAAGAAAAAGAAAGTTAGAAGAATTAAGAAAATCAGGAATAGATCCTTATCCTCATGAATTTAATGTTAAAGATTATTCTGATGAGATTAAAGAGAAATATAAGAAATTAAAAAGTGATGAAAGAGTTAAAGATAAAGTTAAAATTGCTGGAAGAGTAATGACTAAAAGAAATCTTGGTAAATTAATTTTTGCAACAGTTCAAGATTCAAAAGGAAAAATTCAAATAATTTTGCAAAAAGGTGGATCTGGAAAAAGTTTTGATTTGTTTAAAAAATATATTGATATTGGAGATTTTATAGGTTTAGAAGGAAATATAATGAAAACAAAAACAGGAGAGATTTCTGTATTTGGGAAAAAACTTACAGTCTTATCAAAATCTTTGCTTCCATTACCTGAAAAATGGCATGGAATCCAAGATAAAGAAGAAAGATATAGAAAAAGATATTTAGATTTAATTATGAATCCTGATGTAAAGGGAGTTTTTGAAAAAAGAACGCAAATCTTAGATGCTATTCGTGAATTTATGAAAAAGAAAGAAGTTGTTGAAGTTGAAACTCCTTATTTACAAACAATTTATGGGGGAGCTAATGCTAAGCCATTTAAAACTCATTTAAATGCATTAGATATGGATTTGTTTTTAGCTATTTCTCCAGAATTATATTTAAAGAGATTAATTGTAGGAGGTTATGAAAAAGTTTTTACAATTTCAAGGAATTTTAGAAATGAAGGTGTAGATAGATGGCATAATCCAGAGTTTACAATGATGGAAATATATTGGGCATATAAAGATTATAATGATATGATGACTTTATTTGAAGAAATTTATGAATATGTTGCTAAAAAAGTTAATGGTTCTACTAAGGTTGAATTTAGAGGAAAAACAATTGATTTTAAAGCACCTTGGAAAAGAATGACTATGGCGCAGGCAATTAAAAAATATGCAGGAATTGATGTTGAAAAAATGTCTGAGAAAGAGATTTGTGTGTTTGTTAATAAAAACAAAATTGAATGTAAAACAAAATGTTGGGGGTGGCAAATACAGGCTCTTTTTGAGCATTTTTGTGAAGACAAAATTGAACAACCAACCCATATTATAGATCACCCATTAGTAACCACTCCTTTGTGTAAGAAACATAGAAAAGAAAGTAAATTTTGTGAATTAATAGAAAGGTTTGAACCCTTTTGTATGGGTGCTGAACTAGGGAATTGTTATTCAGAATTAAATGATCCGATTCTTCAAAGAGAGTTGTTAGAAGAACAACAAGAAGCACTTAAAAAAGGAGATGAAGAGGCAAATCCATTAGATAAAGATTTTATTAATGCTATTGAGATTGGTATGCCTCCAACAGGAGGATTAGGATTAGGAATTGATAGAATGGTTATGTTATTGACAGGACAAGAATCTATTAGGGATGTTTTATTGTTTCCGTTTATGAGAAAAGAGGATTCTGATAAAGAAAAAACAGGTAAATCTAAACAATCAAAAATAGCTATTGCAGTTATAAATAAAGGATTAAAATTAAAACCTTGGGAAGAAATGAATACTATTGCCCACTTAAATGCATCTTTTGCTGCAAGAAAAGGAAAAGAATTATTTTTGCAAGACACCATTGAAACAAAAGAAAATGCAAAAATTAATCTAAATATCCAGCATGCTATAATGATTAAACAAGTTAATTCTAATAAAGATATCCTGAATTTAATTAAAAATGCAAGGGAAGAAGATCTTGATGTTGCTGAATTTACAAGAGAAATGTTAGAAACCACTGATGATGAAAAAATTATTGGTTTAACAAAAAATAAAAAATTACAAGATATAGAATATCTTGGTGCTTTGATCTTTGGTAAAAAATCAGTAGTTGAAAAATTAACAGATAAATTTAAACTTTGGAATGAAGATAAAAATGAAGGTAATTCTAAGAAAGAATGAAACTTCCAATTACCAGAGAACAAGCATTAGAATTATTAAAAAAATATAATAAAGAAGAAGATAAATCAGACTGGAATCATTATTTAGAAAGTGAAGCGATTATGAGGGCTGTTGCTCGTAAACTTGGAGAAGATGAAGAATATTATGGAATGTTAGGACTTCTTCATGATATTGATTGGGGAATTACAAAAGATAATATTCAAGAACATTTAACAAAAGCTCCAGATTTATTGAGAGAGGCAGGATTTGATGAAGAATTTATAAGTAATATAGTGAGTCATGGGTGTGGTTTTGAATGTGCTGGATTAAAGGATAAAAAAAGAGAAAAGAAAATTGAATATGCACTTGCTGCTTCTGAAACTTTAACAGGATTAGTTTATGCATATGCTCTAATGAGGGGGAAAAAGATTAGTGACATGGAAGTTAAAGGATTAAAAAAGAAATTTAAAGATAAACGTTTTGCAGAAAATTGTAATAGAGATATTATAAGAGAGATAGAAAACATAATGCCCTTAGATGAATTTTTTGAAATATCAATAGAATCTCTTAAAGAGATTAAAGAAGATATAGGGTTAGAATAAAGATTGTCTAAAATATAATTTAGTTTTATAAAGAAACAAAAGGTTTGAATATTGTGTGAATCAACGTTGTCCGAAGTTCTAATTAAAATTTTTGAAGTATTGATTTCACTTAAGAATTATATTTTTCCGCCTCATTAATTAGGGAAGAAGAAATATAAATTCAATAACAAAAGAGTCAAATCAATTTATTCAGGACAATGCCTGTAAACCGAAACATTTATATATCACTTGATATAATTTTATATCAGATGTTACAAAAATATAACAGATATAAGATATTACAAGATTTTTTTGATTTTCCTAGAAGGGAATTTCACATAAGAGAAATCTGCAGATTAACTAAAATATCTCAGCCTTCGGTTATGAATAACTTAAAAGAATTATTAAAAGAAAATTTGATTATTAAAGAGAGAAAAAGTATTTATCCAATTTTTA
>CAZJPU010000094.1:0-4902 GCA_964548105.1 Candidatus Woesearchaeota archaeon
AAGGAAGATATGAGATTACAGAAAAGCAATTAAAAATGACTACAAAACTAAAACCTAAACAAGTAATTATTGAAATTGATAAATATTTTAAAATGACACGAGGGGATAAAATTCTAGAGTTTGAAGAGTTTGATATGAATCTGTTTCATCCTATTTATGATTTGGCTGAAGTTGCAATGGAAATTGTAAATCAAGAAGCTCGGTATTGTAATTTTAACAATATAGGTTTTATGATTATTCATCCAGCTTATGATATTACCAAATTTGAAACAGGAAGTGGGGATACTATTTATAAAGTTAAAGATAGGAAAACAGGTCAAGAACTTGTTTTTGCAATAAGAAGTTGTAGACTTCCTGCAGGAACATAGATAAATAATAAATAGTGGATAAAACAAAGAGAATAATAAAAAAATGATAATGATAAAAAACTTGATGAGTAAAAAAGCAGGAATGAGTTATACACAGATAATGGTATTAATAATGGGTTTGTTTGCTTTTTCTTATTTAATCTATAATATTGAGAGTGTAGATGCTGTTACAAATGTTTGTTGTGAAGTAACTGATAATGGACAAACTTGTCAATATGTTCCTGAAAGTTTGTGTACTCAATCTCCTAATAAAGCTCCTACAACTTGTGATGGAACTGGTTTTTGTATAGAAGGATGTTGTATAAGTTCTAATACGGGTATTTGTAATGAAAATACATTTGAAAGAGATTGTAGTGGAGATTTTGTTTCAAACCAACCTCTTTGTAATGTTCAGGATTGTGAAAAAGGGTGTTGTACATTAGGAAGTGATGCTGAGTGGATTACAGAAAGAAATTGTGAATTTAAATCTGCAAATAATGGTGTTCCATTAAATTTCACAAAGCAGATTCATTCAGATATACAGTGTGTTTTATCAGTTGGAGGGGATAAGGAAGGAGCTTGTGTTTTAGAAGAAGGCGGAAATTGTATTTATACTACTTTAGAAGAATGTTATTCAAGAACAAGAGATCGTGATGATTTTTATGAAGAAGAATTTTGTTCTGATAAAAATACAAGTTGTACAGAACATGCTAATAAAGGATGTGTTGAAGATAAAGAAGATGTTTACTGGTTTGATAGTTGTGGGAATAGAGAAGAGGTTGCAGAAGATTGTAATTTTTATAGTGGAACTTATTGTGGAAAAGAAGGAAGATATTCTATTTGTAAAGATATTAGTTGTCAGATAGATGGGAGAACTAGAAAAAATGGAGAATCTTGGTGTGAATATGATGATGTAATAGGAAAAGGAAAAGATCCTGTTGGAAGTAGGCATGTTAGGCATATTTGTTTTATGGGTGATGAAAAAATAGAGCCTTGTTCTGATTATAGAAATGAGGTTTGTGTTGAAACTGTAAGTAGTACAGAAGAAGGAAGGATTTCACAATCAGGATGTAGGACTAATAATTGGAGATCTTGTTTAAGTTATAATAGTAATAAAGATAAAGATGAGGGAATAAAAAAATGCGAAGAAAATCCTGATTGTCATATTCAAAATGTAAATATGGGAAAAAGTTTTAAGTTTGATGTTTGTCTTCCACAATATCCTCCAGGATTTGACCTTATTCAGGAAATGACAGAAGCAGAAATCGCAGGCGAGGGTGAAGGTGAAGGACATCCTATGGAAGAAATATGTGGTCTTGCTAGTAAAAAATGTACTGAAATTTGGGTGTGTAGTATTTTTGGATGTAGTTGTAAAGTAAATTGTGGATGTCATAAAAATGGATTTACACAAGCAATGAATGATTTTTGTGTTAGTTTAGGTGATTGTGGTTTTTATGTTAATTATGATGGAGATTCTGATGAAGCTTATAGTGTTACTGCAAGTTGGAAACATCCAGGAAACCTAGCAGAAACTAGAATTGCAGAGATGAAAAAAAATGCTGGTGAAAAACCTGCTCCTCCAGGAAGTATGGAATTTTTTGAATCTTTAAGTCCTCAGGACTTGCAAACAATTCTTCCAGGGGTTTCAGGAGCATTAGGTAGTGCACTCTTGGTTCAGATATTATCTAATGAATTTAATAATATGTCAGAAAATGTTAGAAGCACTCAGGTAGGAATAATTAATCAGGCTTCATATAGTAATAATCTTGCAAGTATTGCAGAAGCAGGAGTAATTAATTTTAAACTTAATAAAATACTTGGACTAAGCCCTGGTCAGTTTGCAGGATTTTTAATCGCAGGTGCTGGTTTATTAATGGGTTCTATATTTCTAATGATTATTGGACTTATCTTAGTTTTTATTCTTGGTATGAGTATTAGAAAAAATCATGTGGAATTTAAGTGTAATGTATGGCAACCACCAGTAGATGGAGGTAGTTCTGATTGTGAAGCATGTAATGAAAGATTAGATGTTCCTTGTACCGAATATAGATGTGAAAGTCTAGGGCAAACATGTGAATTAATAAATGAAGGAACTGGAGATGAATTGTGTGTTAAAAAGAATATTAATGATAGTGTTCCAGTAATAAAACCATGGGAATATGAAGATTCTGAGAATGATATTTACATACCTACTCAAGGTCATGTATATACTTCAGTAACTAATGAGGGATTTAAACTAGAAAGTGAAACCGGTAATAAATGTATAGAACCTTGGACAACTGTAAAATGGGGTATTAAAGTTTTAAATACTAATGATGAACCTCAATATGCTCAATGTAAATTTGATATGGATGCTGTTTTAACTTATGAAGAAATGGCAGAGTATTTTGATAAAGACCATCCAACATCCTATCTTCCTTATCATAAAATGGATTTTTATTTTCCAAGTCCTGAGGCATTTAAAAATCAATATAATCTTACTAATGAACAAATTAAAGAGATTGGATCTTTGGAATTTTATATTAGATGTAAAAATCGTAATGGAGTTGTGAGTCCGCAACCAATAAAAGTAGAAACTTGTATAAATCCTGGACCAGATTTAACACCTCCTACTATTTTAAAATTAGAACCTCCAACTAGAACTTATGTTAAACATAACACCACAAGTCAGGATTTAATAGTTTATACTGATGAACCTTCAAACTGTAAGTGGAGTCTAGATAGTAATAAAGGGTATTCAGATATGGAAAATGAAATGGTTTGTAATACAAGTATAGATGAATATACTATAAATGGATTTGTTTGTGCTACAACATTTGCAAATATTACTGAAAACAATAAGTTTTATATTTTATGTCAAGATACTTCTGAAAACAAAAATACATTGCAAACTCCGATAGAATATGAATTATTAGTTTCAAGTTCTGCATTAAAAATTACAAGTATTGCTCCTGAAAAAGGCATGGAATTTTTAGGAAGTGTAGAACCTTTTAATGTTGCATTACAATTGAGAACCACAGGAGGTGCTGAAGAAGGTAAAGCAATATGTGAATGGGAAGAGAGTGATGGATATAGTGATTTTTTTATTTATGATGACCCTGAGGGATCAACTGCACATACTTATCCATTAATACTTTCAGAAAAAGAATATAATATAACATTTAGTTGCGAAGATGTTGCAGGAAACATGGTAGAAAATTCTACATTATTTACAACTAAAATAGATGATTTAGGGCCTGTTATTACAAGAGTTTATTATGAGGGGGGGATAAAAATAATGACTGATGAAAAATCAAAATGTGTTTATGATTCTGGATTAAATATTCATGACCTTAATAATGAATTTAGATTTGAAAATGCAACTGTAATTAGTGAAGATGTTTTTGAGCATGTTGCAGGATGGGATTATAATAACTATTACCTAATACAGTGTGAAGATGGATATGGAAATAAGGGAGATAGGATAAGTATTAAACCTTATGATTTTATTTGGTGAATTAAATTTATAAATGATGTTATCGTGGTAAAAAAATGAAAAAGAAGATGGAAAAAAAGGTGAAATTAAGAGATTCTAAAAGACTTAATAAAAAAGGAGATAATAGAGGGCAGGTCACATTATTTATAATTATTGGAATAACAATTGTTGTTCTAGCACTAATCTTATTATATTTAAATAAAGATAATCTTGGAGAGATTGTTAAAGGAGAATCACCTTCAGAAAAAATTAAAAATTGTATTAGAGATTCTATAGAAGAAGGAATGATTATTGTTAGTAATCAAGGAGGAAGTATTAATCCTCAAAATTATTATCCCTATAAGGGAAATAATGTAGAGTATTTATGTTATACTGAAGAAAATTATAAAAAATGTGTTGTGCAAAAACCATTATTAAGAAAAAGTGTAGAACAAGAACTAGAAATGTTTTTACAACCAAGAGCAGAAGATTGTATAAAAGCTGTAAAAGAATCACTTGAAAAAAAAGGTTATAGTGTTTCATCAAAAAAACCAGAAATTAATGTTGAATTAGCAACAAGAAATTTGAGAGTAAATATGGAACTGGATTTAAAGGTTTCAAAAGATATGACTGAAAATTATAAAACTATTAAAACAGATATGACTTCAGGATTATATGATTTAATAATGATTGCAAGTTCAATTATTAATTGGGAGACACGTTATGGTGATAGTGAAACAATGAATTATATGATGTATTATCCTTCATTAAGAGTAGAAAAAAAGAAACAAAGTGATGGAACTACAATTTATATCCTGACTGATAAAAAAACTTCAGAAAAATTTGTGTTTGCTTCAAGAAGTGTGGCAATTCCTCCAGGATTAACTGGAAACTAAAACAACCCTTTTAAAAAAGGCTTGACCCAAAATTAAAAATGAAAAATAAAGAAAAGAAAAACTTTGGTTGGAAAGAATTTTTTAAGTTAACAATAGTTAAAATAGTATTAACAATAATAACCTTAATTTTAATAGGATTTCCTCTGGTCGGTTTTCCAAATTGTGTAGATTGTGGTTCAGGATTTATAATATTTAAAGGGATAAT
>CAZJPU010000095.1:0-4815 GCA_964548105.1 Candidatus Woesearchaeota archaeon
TCATTCCCAAAACAAAAAGAACCAATCAATCACTTCCTCATCACACACTTATTATAAAGATTAAGAAAAACTCCTTTAGGATCATACTTTTTCTTTGCACTATCATAATCTTTTTTATTAAAAATCTTCCAAAATTCTTCTTTTGTATAAAGAGAACGAGAATACATCATTTTCATTGCATTAATAGATATAAGTTTTTCTTCAAACAACCTATTATAATAACCATCTTTTTCTGTTGTAGGTACAGAGGCATAATATCCAATATTAAAATAGATTTCATCTGGATTCATTGGAAATAAAGGAAAATAAGCATTTTTACTAAATGGTATAACAACCCCTATAGTAAGAGGCCTAACATCAGTTATATTTTTATGAAACCAAGAAAGAAATTCTGCTGCATATTTGTAAGGAACTTCTGCATCTTGAATAAGAGACTCATAATTTTTATTAGATAGTGAATTTAATTTTTTCATATATTGATGCTTATTTTCCCAAGATAATAGTTTATAATAAACATCTGATCTTAAATTTCTTTTTCCAAAAAGAAATCTTAATACTGGATTTTCAAGCCCCATAGAACGAGTAGACCAAAACCAATCTGTATCATATCTAAATATATAATCTTTTATTGTAAGATAATCTACTTTTTTATGCATTGATTTATAAAAAATTTTCATATAAGTATAATCACTTACAAAGGGGGCTTTATCTACAAATTTTGCAAGATGTAAATACATTTCATCTGGTTTAAAAACTAAACCATCAATATAATCATAAGTCCCATTCTTACGTGAATCAACAGAATATTTCTTTATATCATCTACATACTTTTTATAATTAGAATATTTTTTCCTAATAATTTTAACATATTTTTTAGCAGGAACTAACCTTAGTTTAGCTCTTAACACATATCCCAAAGTACCATAAGAATTTGGAATAGCATAAAATAAATCTTTATTTTTTTTAGGAGAACAAGTAACTATTTCTCCAATTCCAGTTAAAATATCCATTTCTAGAACAGTCTCATGCACAAATCCATATTTAAAACAACTTGATTCAACACCGATTCCAGAAATTGCTCCTCCAACAGTTATGCTTTTAAGTTCTGGAGCAACAGTTGGAACAAGCCCATATTTTAAGGTTTCATTAACAAAATTTTCATAAGTTGTCATACCTTCAACCTCTGCTATTAAATTTTTCTTATCAATAGAAATAACATTATTAAATTCACTTACATCTACCCTCTTTTTTTTATCTTGATTTCTTTTTCTAAATAAATTAGAAGTTTTTTTATTAATAGAAATTGTATGTTTATTATCTTTATTTTTCCTTTCTAGAAAATCATTAAGCAATTTAGCTTTCTTTATTTCATAATTATTCTTTTTCATTATATAATAACCTATCGCACTCCTTGATAAGTTCCTGGAAGAGTTCCTTTTGAAAATACAAACTGGAATAAACTAAGACTTCCTGAACGAAAAGCCCCAGCACAAGAAAGAAGATAATATTTCCACATCCTATAAAATCTATCATCTAATTTATCTTTAAATTTTGGCCAGTTTTTATCAAAATTTTCAAACCAAGCCATTAAAGTTTTATCATAATCATAGCCAATATTTTGAAAATCTTCTAAACGAAAAAGACCTTCTGCAGCCTTTGTAATTTGTGCTACTGAAGGTAAATGCCCTCCTGGAAAAATATATTTATTCGTCCAAGCATCTGATTGACCCTGTCTTGCTGAAGTACTTCTTCCAATAGTATGAAGTAAAAAAAGACCACCATCTTTTAAACAATAATCAGAGAGTTTCATAAATTTACGATAATTTTTAGGTCCAACATGTTCACACATACCAATAGAAGCTATTTTATGAAAATGTTTTTTATATTCTTTAATCTCTGCTTCACGATAATCTGTTTCTTTAATCTCTACAGGAAGATTTTTATTAATTTCTCTTGCATGTTTTACTTGTTCTTTAGAAATATTATAAGCAACCACTTCACACTTATAATTCTTAGTCGCAAAGTTTGCAAAACCTCCAAAGCCACAACCAAATTCTAAGATTCTTTCTCTTATCTTTTTATCATATTTACTTGGAAGATGCAATTTTTTACAAATTAAATTAAGTTTGTCTACCTGAGCTTTTTCAAGAGTTTTTGCATTTTTCCAATAACCACAAGTATACTGCATATATTTCGGATCTAACATATACCTATAAAAATCATTGTCTAAATCATAATGTTTTTCAGCTACTCTTTTTGAGTATTTTTTATTTTGAAAATTAACAAATTTAGAACCCAAAACCCTTAAAATTAATTTCATGTCTGCAAGTTTTATTCTTGGCAACTTTTTTGTTATTCTATAAAAAAACTGATCAAGTTCTTCTACATCCCACCACCCATCCATATAACTCTCCCCTAAACCAATAGAACCCTGAGTTATGATTCTTTTATAGGTTTCAGGATTATGAACCTGCATATCCCATGGCCTATTTCCATTAATCTTTATATCTAATGGGTCAAGGATTTTTTCACAAACTTGTTTATAAGATTCTGAAGTCATGATAATCTAGAATAATAAAAACTTATAAGTGTTTCTATTCTATACTACAATAAATATGCCCCCTTAAAATAAATAAATAAACCTGCCAAAACCCCAACTATTAAATATAACTCTCATTTGATTATATCATGAAAAAAAGAGCTCAATCTGGAATTATTGTAACAGTCCTTTTAATTCTCATAGTTCTAGCAACAATTGTTATTGTTTCCACGATAATTTTTAAAACAATAGAAACCTCTAAAAAAGAAATTTCTAAATCCTCCACATGTCTAAAAAATATTGATTTTGAAATTATTAATGCTTGTTACAATGAAACAGATTCTGTACTTGGTATTTGGGAAATTAAAATTCTTCTTAAAAACAAGGAAAATATAGGGTTCAATGAATCATTTATTTTACATATAACAGAAAAAGGAGCTACAGATAAAATCCCTCTGCCACATAACCCTATTAAAAAGCTTGAACAAAAATTACTTATTGCATCTGTTAACAAAAATCCAGAAAATGCAACTGAATTTTTATTAATCCCTCGTGTAAGAGAAGGAGAAAAAGCATTTAATTGTTATGAAAGAAATATAAAATTTGAGCCTAAAAAGTGTAAATAAAGTTTTCTTCTCTCTAAAATACTCAAAACATCATAAAAACTATTTAGAAATAATAAACAATAATCTTTAAAAAACAACTCCTGCTACAATTATTAATGTACACTCTAAAAGATTTTATTAAGGAATCTTCCCAACAGCAACTATTTATTAAAGGATTACCTAGTAAAATTTCACCACAAGAAGCTGAAGAAAAGTTCAAAAGCCTAGACATAGAATTACAAGATCCTATTGGAGACCAGAGAATAAATAGAAGAACAATTTTTGATGGAGGATTCCCCAAACATATAATAACCTAGGGTAGAGAACATCTTTTTACTCTAAATACCCGAGAGTCTCTTAATCCCGAGTACCATCTTCAGATTCATAAAACTACTTTAGATCATCTAAGAGGCTGAAGTATTCTTTAAACAATCAATTGCACTATCTAAAACTCCAAGAGCCCTATCTCTTTCAGGATGAATTCTTTGTGGCCATTCATAATTTATATCTCTAAAAAAACCATATTTAAGAACTGTTGAAAGCGCACCTCTTGCTCCGGAATACCAAATATCAAAAGTAACATCAGGGTAGTTTCTATCATATTTCTCTAATTCATTATCTGTTTTTGAATCTTTTAATCCTTGCAAACGCTCTAATGCAAGAGGATGTCCAGACTCTCCTAATTCCCTAATAGCATTCAACTGAGCCTCCAAACCTGCAAACCTTCTAAAAACTGTTTTTATTAATTTTTTAACTTCTTTATCAGGTATTTTAGTCATATTAATAACAAGGAACCAAACTTTTTAAAAATATAGAAAGATTATGGGTTTTTTATTTTTTATAAATATTTTCTCTTAATTTATAAAAACCCCCTACAACCTCAATCAAACCAAGCTAATTTATCATTCTTAGGTAATTGTTTTATTTGATATTCGAATTTACATGCTTCAGATTTATCCTTGCATTTCTCACATCTCAATAATTCACGAAACCCTTTTCTATAAACATATTTACTTCCTTTTCCAATTGCATGGGCATTCATTCGAGCATCAATATCATTAGTAACTCCGGTATAAAACGACCCATCCATACATTCAAGAAGATAAACATACCAAACTTTTTTAGCTTTATTAATATCGTTTATCATATCTTTGAATCTTTTATCTTTTGATGTACAAAAAAACTCTCTACAAGATTCAGGCCTTTCTTGATGAATGGAACATTTTCCATCTTCAAGATAAATACAACCACCTTTAGAATCTTGAAGAAGAATATTTGCACCACATTCTTCAGCTAGATTAAAATCTTCTATAAAATCAAATTTATCAAATTGAGTCTTGAATTTTCTAGATTTATATTCCTCTTCGGTTAAATCAATTAAAAATAATTTGCAACATTCTCCACATTCAGAACATTTATCTTCCATGTCTAAAAAAATTATTTTAAGTATAAAAATTTATTTAATTTAGAAACTAGAATTAAATCTTGATTTTATGACCCTTTATTTATCACTAATTCTCCACTTTGATAATTGACTCTTTCCTTTCTTTCATATAAGGTGATTTTATTTTTTCAAAAAAACTACTTCTTACTACCCATAAATATTTGATAAATGGAAGAATTAAACCAAGCCTGATTAATTTGTAAACAATCCTTAAGACCCATGATGGT
>CAZJPU010000096.1:0-4567 GCA_964548105.1 Candidatus Woesearchaeota archaeon
AGATATTATAATGAGGTATAAAAGATTGAATGGATTTAATGTCTGGGATAGAGCAGGATATGATATGCATGGACTTCCTACTGAAAATGCTGTTCAGAAAAAATTAGGACTTAAAACTAAAGAAGAGATTGGTAAATATGGTATGAAAAAATTTATAAAAGAATGTTTAAATTTTTCAGTTACTCATGCAGAATTTATGAATGAAGACTTTATTAGGCTTGGTATTTGGATGGATTTTGAAAATGCTTATATGCCAATAAAAAAAGAATTTATTTCAGGACAGTGGGCTTTTTTTAAAAAAGCAGATGAACAAAAAAGATTGTATAAAGGAACAAAAGTTATGCATTGGGATGCTGAAACAGAAACTGCACTTGCTAAACATGAATTAGATTATAAATTAATAAAAGAAAAATCTATATTTTTAAAATTTAAAAAGAAAAATACTAAAAATGAATATTTTATCATATGGACAACTACGCCTTGGACAATTCCTTATAATCTTGCTATCATGGTTAACCCTGATGTTGATTATGTAAAAATAAAAGTTGATGATGAATATTGGATTATTGCAAAAGTTCTAGCAGGAATTTTTATGAATTCAGTTATTGAGAAAAAATTTAAGGTTGTAGAAGAATTTAAAGGAAGTTCAATGGAAGGGCAAGAGTATGAACACTTCTTAAAAAATGAAATGCCTATTTATAAAAAATTAAAAGAAAAATGGCATAAGGTTCATTCGATAATCTTAAGTAAACAATATGTTGATACTAGTTCTGGTTCAGGTCTTGTCCATTGTGCTCCTGGTTGTGGTCCAGAAGATGAAGAAGTTGCAAGAGGATATGGGATAGGAGGGTATAATTCATTAAATGAAAGAGGGGAACTTGAAGAACCAGGATTTAAAGATTGGGTAGCAAAAGTTGATGATAAAAAATTCATAAATCTTTTTGAAGAAAAAGGAAATTTAATTGCGACTAGTGATGTAGAACATGAATACCCTCATTCTTGGAGAAGTCATAAACCTGTTGTTTTTAGAACAACAGAACAATGGTTTCTTAAAACAACAGATTTAATTCCCAAATTATTAGAATTTAATAAAGACGTTAGTTGGGTTCCAAAAAAATCAGGAGAAAGTTATGAGAGATGGGCAGAAAATTTAAAAGATAATAGTGTTACGCGACAAAGATTTTGGGGATGTCCGGTTCCAATATGGGTAAATGAAAAAAATCCAGAAGATTATATTGTAATCGGAAGTGTTGAAGAACTTGAAAAATTAACTGGTAAAAAGTTTGATGATTTGAGTTTGCATAAGCCTTGGATTGATGATATTGTTATAAAAAAAGCAGGTAAGAATTATTTTAGAATACAAGATGTTTGTGATGTATGGATAGATTCTGGAACTGCTAGCTGGAATTGCTTATATAATGATCCAAAACTTATAAAAGAATATTTTCCTGCAGACTTAATTTTAGAAGCTACTGAACAAACAAGACTATGGTATAGTTTATTGCAAATTTGTTCTTCTATTATGTATAATAAAAGCTCTTATAAAAGTGTTTACAACCATGGCATGATTTTTGACTTCCAAGGATTAAAAATGTCAAAATCTATAGGGAATATTATTTCACCTTCAAAGGTTATTGATAAATATTCTTCAGATATTCTTAGGTATTATATGTGTGAAATAACTGCTGGAGAAAATATTAATTTTAATTGGGAAGATATTAAACAAAAACAAAGAAATTTGCTTGTTTTAATGAATATTGGAAATTATTTAATAGACTTGTTAAAACAAATAAAACCTAAAGGAGTTAATTTAAGTAAATCTGATATTGAGGAAAAGTATATTTTATCAAGAACAAATTCAACAATAGCAAAGGTTACAAAATTATTTGATTCTTATAATCTTGATAAAACAATAACTGAGATAGAAAAATTATTCTTAGATTTATCAAGAATTTATATTAAAATGACAAGAGAAAAAACAAATTTAAGGAAAGATCTTGTATTAAATACTATCTATGATGTTTATATAAAATGTCTAAAAATGTTTTCTACGGTTTGCCCTTTAATAACTGAATCTTTATGGCAAAAACTAAGGCAAGAAGTGGATATAGAAGAGTCTGTTCATATTTCAGAATGGCCAAAAACTAATAATAAATTTATCAATGATGAACTTGAAAAAGAATTTGAAATAGTTTTAGAGATTATAGAAAAAGGGCTTGCAGAAAGAGATAAAGCAAAAATTGGATTAAAATGGCCACTTTCAAAAGCAATAGTTAAAGTAAATAAAAAAATAAGCAAAGAACTTCAAGAAGTAATAAAAAATCAGCTAAATATTAAAAAAATTGAAGTCTCTGTTGCTAAGAAAATTTCAGTAAAACTTAATACAAAAATAACTTCAGAACTTGAAGCTGAAGGTTATGCTCGAGAGATAAGTAGAAAAGTTCAAGCTGCTAGAAAAAAAGCAGGATTTGTAAAAACTGATAAAATAAAATTAGGGATAAAAATCAGTGATAAATTAGAGAAATTAATAAAGAATTATATGGATTTTGTTAAAGAGAGAACAAATAGTAATGAATTTTTAGTAAGAGATTTTGAAGAATCTGATTATCATAATAAATATAATGAAAAAATTAAAAAGGAAGAGTTGATTATTTTATTTGATAAAGTGTAAAAATAAGTTTATTTTTTAATCCTTTTTGAGTAGTTCTCAAATTTAATCCTTTTTGAGTAGTTCATGAATAGTAATTATTAATTAAATCTGAAAAATGTCTTTTTGTCGACGATAAATACTTAGAATATTTCATAATACTATGTTTAAATGACAAAAACATTTAAATACTCTGCTTAGATTACTAATGTATTAAAGAGGAAAGAACATGTATATAAAACTTAGTCCAAAGGAGGAAAGAATATGATTGTAAGCGATGAATTTTTAAGCAGACTCAGAAAAATTTTTGACCTTAATCTTTATGAAGTAAAAGTATGGACTGCATTATTATCAAGAGGAGTTAGTACTGCTGGAGAACTAAGTAATATTTCTGATGTTCCAAGAAGCAGAACATATGATATTTTAGAAACTTTAGAAAAAAAAGGTTTTATAGTTATGAAATTAGGAAAACCAATAAAATTTGTGGCATTAAAACCTGAAGAAGTTATTGATCGTGTTAAGAAGAATTTAGTAGTAGATGCTGGTGAAAAAAGCAAAAGACTTGATAAATTAAAAAGTGAAGAAATACTAACAGAATTAAATTCATTGTTTACTCAAGGAGTAAAGTTTGTTGAACCTTCAGATTTATCAGGAAGTGTAAAAGGAAGACAAAATGTTTATAATCATTTAGATATGATGATTCGAGAAGCAGAAAGCACTATTACAATAGTAACAACTGCTATGGGTTTGAATAGAAAACTAGAAGCTTTAATGCCAAGTTTGGAAAAAGCAAAAAAAAGAGGAGTAACTATAAGAATTGCTTCACAAGTTAATGATAATAATAAAGATGTTGTAAAAGAATTAAGCAAAGTTGCAGAGGTAAAAGATATGCCAAAGATGAGGGCAAGGTTTGCAATTGTTGATGGTGAGCAATTATTATTTATGATTTTAGATGATGAAAAAGTACATCCTAATTATGATGTAGCTATCTGGCTTTCTACAGATTTTTTCGCTGCATCTATGGAACAACTTTTTGAGGCTGCTTGGAAAGGATTTAAGAGTGTTTAATTAACCAGGATTGTTTTCTTAATTATTATGTTTTACTGTAATTATATTTAAAAAAAGGTTATCTTATTGGACATCATGGCAAAAGAAATTAGAGATGTTTCAAGAATAAGGGTTCCTCAGATAAAAATTTATCAAGGATTTCCTTACCATCATATTTTAAGAAAGTCTGATGAAAGAGGAGTTAGAGGTTTTGCAGAGTATTTATTAAAAAATAATATCCAACCCTATTTATATGGGAGTGTTATTCAAAATCTAACTAAGAGTCCTGGTGATAAAGATCGGAAAAGTTATCCTAAAATAGAGATGTTGGGGGTTGTTCCAATTTCTGGGCTTGAAAAAAGATTTAGAGAATTTGAGGGTTTTGAAGAAGTTGGTTTTGGTGGAAGAGATTTTAAAGCAGTAGAATCTCCAAGACCTTATGATGATTCTCAGATAAAAAGATATGAATTAAATCCAAGACTTACAAAAAAAGAGATATTAATACCTTTTGTGTTTTTTTGGCCAAGAAAAATTGATTTAACATTAGCATCAGAAATAGCAGCTAAAGAATTGGTTTTTGATTAAACAAAAAATTATTCTATTAGTTCACCAAGCATATGATGAACTGCTATTTGTTTGATTTTTACGATAATTTTTTTTCCAAGTATATTTTCATTACTATTAATTAAAATAATATTATAATTTTCATCTCTTGCCTCATAAAATCCTTGCTTTTTGGAATTTACAAAAACTCTAATTATTTTGTTAAGAAATTTTTCCTTATTATTAAATGCTGTTTCTCTATGAATTTTCATAAGTTCTGAAGTTCTTTTATTAAGGATGTCTATATGAAGTTCTTTTAATTTTCCTTTT
>CAZJPU010000097.1:0-4433 GCA_964548105.1 Candidatus Woesearchaeota archaeon
TTCAATTAATGAAATAAAAGGAAATCCTGTATTTCAAGGAAAAGTTACTGGAATGGTTAAAATATTTCATAACTCAAAAACAATACCTCCAAAAAAACCATTTATTTTAGTTTCTCCAATGACAACACCAGATCATAGTCATTTATTAAATAAATGTATTGCAATTGTAACAGATGAGGGAGGAATTACATGCCATGCAGGAATATTTTCAAGGGAGTTTAAAATCCCCTGCATAATCGGAACAAAAATAGCAACAAAAGTCCTAAAAGATGGAGACTTAGTAGAAGTAGATACTGATAAGGGTATAGTAAAGATATTGGAAAAAACAAAATGATAACTTACACTAAAAATTACACAAGAGATAATAGCTTGATATTACAAGATGGCTGGGGAAAAGGATTTGTAGATGGATTTGAAAAATGGGATAAAAAGAAAAATCCATATTCACCCATAAATATTTATTATGTTAAAGATAGTGTAGTAGAAATCTGGGATTCTAAAGAAGGCTTTGATTGGTTTTTTAATAAACTAACAGAAAAAAATAAACAAGATCCTAATTTCTTTGAAAATATTACTAAAACTTATAAATCTTATTTAGATAAAATTAATGTTTTTAAGAAAAAGAAGATTATAACTTCAATTAATGAATTTAAAGATTTTATTAAAATTTTACATGAAACAATAAAAAATTATATAATATTTTATCATAGTGCAATGAATGACAATACTCCTGAAGATATTAGAAAAATTGCCTTAAAAATGCGTGAAGAAGACTCACTTTTTGATGATTGTAATATAATTGTTAGAGAATCTTTATCACATCTTTTCCCAAGAATTAAAGGAATGGAACTAGTTATTATCCCAACTGACCTTGATAACATGCCAAGTAATAAAGAACTTGAACAAAGAATGAATAATTTTGTATTTATCCCAAAAGTAAGTTCTGAAATTATTCAGATAAAAGATTTCTTAAACAAAAATCCTAATTATAATTTTGTTTACGATAAAGTAGGTAAAGAAACACTAGATTTTGGAATAATTAGAGGATCAACAGCTTTTGCTGGTTATGCAAAAGGGAAAGTTAGAATCTTAAAAAGAAAAAATCAAATTAAAGAATTTATTAAAGGGGAAATTATTGTAAGCCCAATGACAACTGTAGAATTTGAACCTGCAATGAAAAAGTCAGGAGCAATTGTAACAGATGAAGGAGGAATAACATGTCATGCAGGTATTATCTCCCGTGAATTAAAAATTCCATGTGTCATAGGAACAAAAATAGCAACAAAAGTCCTTAAAGATGGAGATTTAATAGAAGTAGATGCAGATAAAGGAATAATAAAAATCTTAGAAAAATCTAACAAAAAAGACTAATTTCCAAACAATCATTCTATATCAATCCTTAACACACAGATTTCTCAAACACAAACCTTTAAAAACTAAGTTAAACTAAGTTTGACTAAGTTAAAAACAGCCCCTAAGGCACCTCAAAATAAACAATAAATAAGAAATAATAATGGTAAGAGCACTAATAGAACTTGATGATGAAACAAACAAGATCCTTAACATAGTAAAAGCTAAACATAGTTTAAAAGATAAAGGCCATGCAATTGAATTTATTATAAAAAAATACAAAGAAAATAATGAGGAGATTCCCACAAATCTTCTTTATCTAAATGATGGAGATAAATGGATTTTAGGAGAAGATATTCCCGATATTGACTTTTATTTTACTCAAATATGGCTTTCTAGCTTTGTTAATGAATTTAGTGAACCCGGAGGAAAAGCTTACAAAAAAATTCTAAGCATTCATGAAGATTATCACCAATTATTCTATTATGGTGAAAAAGATTCTTATGAAATAGGAGAACATCTTGCTAATAGATTCATAAATACTCCAGAATTTATAAAAGAAGTTAATGAAAATATTATAAAAACTGCAGAGGATCTAAGGATTTTTTGTGAAAAAATTCCTGAAAAAAACCTAGATGATTTATCAAATAATTCTTTATGGAAAATCTATGAAGAACAAGATAAATTACACACACTTTATTATCAATGGGGTTGGTTACCTGTTGCAGTAGATATGTTTCATAATAATTTTACAGAAAGATTAAAAGACAATTTAAAAAGCATAAACATTCCTGAAAATAAAATTAATGAATATTTTGTTATTTTAACTCAACCAACAGGGAAATCCCTTATACAGGTTGAAAAAGAGGAATTCTTACACCTAGCCCTTACAATAAAAAATGATAAATATCATAAAGAACTTTTTGAAGAACTTTATAAAAGATTTAAAGATAAAGAAATCTCTAAATTTGGTTATCAAGCTCATACAAAAGAATATGAAGAAATTTTAGAAAGAAAAGTTAATGAATTGATTATTAAAATAAAACCAGAAATTCTTAAAAAAATTCAAAATCACTATGAAAAATATTTTTATGTTAATCATATGTGGGTTGGAAAACCACAAACCTTTGAATATTATTTAAAAGAACTTGTCAAACTTATTGCTAATCGTTCGGATGTTAAGGCAATTCTAGATGAAGATGAAAAAGATTTTAAACAAATAATTCAAGAGAGAATCAAATTAATTAAAAAGTTTAATATTGATGGCAAATGGGAAAAAATATTTGATGGTTTTGGAGATTTTATGGTTACAAAAATTTACAGAAGATTTGCACAAATTTATGCAATATATAAAATGGAATTTATTTTAAATGAAATTGGAAAAAGATATAATCTTACTTTAAAACAAGTTAGATTTATGCTACCTCAAGAAGTTAAAAAACTTCTTTTAGAAGAAAAAGTAAATCGCGAAGAAATCAAAGAAAGAACAAAATTTTGCGCATATTATGCTGAAAAAGGAAAAGATGTTGTTTTTACAGGAATTAAAGCCAAAGAACTTGCTGAAGCAGCGAAAAAAATTGATATAAAAGAGGTTTTAGAACTTAAAGGGCAGGCAGGTTGTGTTGGAAAAGCAAAAGGAATTGTAAAACAAATATTCAGGCCTTCTGACATGAATAAAATGAATAAAGGAGATATTCTTGTATCAATTGCAACAGATCCAGATATTGTTCCTGCCATGAAAAAAGCAGCAGCAATTGTAACAGAACAAGGAGGAGTTACAAGTCATGCAGCAATAGTTTCTAGAGAATTAAAAATTCCCTGTGTTATTGGTACAAAAATAGCAACAAAAGTTCTTAAAGATGG
Organism: Candidatus Woesearchaeota archaeon; assembly: GCA_964548105.1. Lineage (GTDB taxonomy): Archaea > Nanobdellota > Nanobdellia > Pacearchaeales > GW2011-AR1 > ARS1285. The sequence continues at coordinate 3,214 of CAZJPU010000097.1, forward strand.
CGACCTAGTAGAAGTAGATGCAAATAAAGGAATTGTTAAAATACTAAAGAAAGCAGACAAACTAGACTAAAAATCCCAACAAGTTTTCAAAATGGAAAATAATTATATTTGTATGTTTCAGCTATTCTTAGAATATCAAAATCTCTTATTATATTAGAGAATCTTTTTCTTATATCTGTCAAAATTTTATAAATCTCATCCTCATTCTCTGTTTCAAATTCAATCTCTAAATCCCAAGAGCCAATTAGTTTAAGAAATTGTGTTGCTTTTTTATGATCTGCAATATATTGCTTAATTTTATTTTCAGTTTCAGAATCAAAATTTTTTGTTCTAAAAATTATCTTATAATGATAAATACCAATATTTTGAAGATTTAAATAACACCTATATTGAACAATTATTCCACCCTTTGTTAATTTTTTCATTCTATAATTGATTATATCCCGTGAGAGCTTAAGTTTCTCTGCCATATCAACAATATTTATTCTTGCGTTGTTTGCTAATTCTTTAAGTATTTTTTCATCTGTATCATCTATACAATAAAATTTAGAAGGAATTCCATACACAAATTCAGACGATTTTGTTTTTTCTAGATACCCTCTTGAGAAAATTGGAGAATATTCAGTAAGTAAAACATCTTTTTCTAATATAAATTTTGAATATTTGTTCATAAATTTGCCTAGAGATTTTCCAAACTCAAAATTAGATTTTGCTAAAATAGATACTGCTAAATCCCATCTTCCTCTTATTTGACCCACCCAAACAGAACCATTATTCTTTTGCCAATAATTAACAATTTTTCTTTCATCCTCAATTGATACATTTTGAAATTTAAAATAAATTTTATATTGAGAATATCCAAGTTTTGTTATATCCACAACTGCATAATACTTAAAAATAATATCATTCTTTTCGAATCTTCTTAGCCTATATTCAACAGTAGGTTTACTTAACCCTACTTTTTTTGCTATCTGGCTATTGCTATACCGAGCATTTTCATCTAAGAGTGTTAGAATTTTTTTGTCTTTTAAGTTTAGTTTAAATTCATTCATTATATTTAATTTATGTGCCAAGAGTATTTAAATCTTGCTCAAAAGTAAGAAAATAGTATAATAAATATTATATATGGGTATTATGTTAGTACTTACAAGTGAAGAGAATAAGGTTCAAAATAAGATTTCAAGGGAACAAGAAAATGAAAACAAATAAACAAAATCCAG
>CAZJPU010000098.1:0-4298 GCA_964548105.1 Candidatus Woesearchaeota archaeon
CAGTTTCTTATTTAATTGCAAGATTATTTCTTGAAGAAATGAAAAAAGATAAAGAAATGCAAGAACAAAATGAAAAACTAATTGAAGAAATGTAATTCTTAAAAATTTATTTCCACAAAAAAACTATAGTTTATCTTCTTAAAGCCACTGCAATCCTTTAAAATCAAACTTAAAATCAATAACTTTACCCTTAAACTTTTTTACAAGTTTCTTTCGGTTTTCTACAAAATATAATATACTTCCCCCACCCCCAGACCCACAAATCTTAGAAGCTATTGCACCATTTTTCATTCCTTCTTTTATATATCTTTCAGAAGTCTCTGCAATTGTAACCTTATGCAACATATCACGTTCTTTAGTCTCTTCATTCATTAATTCTCCAAACTTATCAAGATCTTTTTTTAATAAAGCCTTTTTCATCTCAATAGCAATTTCTTTAAGCCTTATCAAATTTTTTACATTCTTGCCTTTTTTTAAATTTTCAATTGCAAGTTTGTTTGTATGCCCAGAAAAATGAGGTTTTCCCATATAAACTAAAACTAACCGTTTTTCAAATTCCTTAACAAAATTTTTATTTAGATTAAGTTTAGTTATTTTTACCTTATCTTTTTTAAATTCCATGAGATTAATCCCGCCAAATGCAGAAGCATACTGATCTTGTTTACCTCCAACAAGCCCCATTGCTTGCTCTAAACCATAAACTTTTTCAGCTAATTCATTTTTATTTCTTATTTTACTAATAAGGGCAAGCCATACCAAGTTCATAACCCCACTTGTTCCAAGCCCACTTGAAGTAGGAATATTCCCATGATATTCTAAACTTACACTTTTATCTGCAGCCATAAGCCTACCTTCAACATAACGATTAATTGTTGCATTTAAAACAGCTCCACCATGAGTATGTGTAAAAGGTTTAATATCTGTGGTTCCTCCTCCAAAATCAATCCTAACAGGTGCACGAACTCTTTTTATAATTTTCATTTTCATTCCTAGGTTTCTTTTTAAAAGAAAGTTATTTCTCCTCTTTTTAAACAATAATTATCCAAAGAAATAAGACTTTAAAAATGTTTTAGTTATTTTTTAGATTCAACTTTTCTCTCTTAAAAAAATATAAGAACTAATCAATCAATAAAGCTGCTCCAAAAACTCCTGGATGATTTAAATCAGTCCATGCAATTGGAGTTGTTTTAGGAATAAGAATATATTTTTTTGCATGTTTTTGAATCTTTCGCAAAAAAACATTTCCAGTTTCTTTCATTCCCCCACTTAAAATAACAATTTCTGGATCAAATACATTAATTAAAGAACCTAATCCTTTTCCAAAATCATCAGCAATCTTTTCTAATATCTCTTTACTTTTAGGAGTATTTAATTTTATTAACTCTGAAACCATCAAAGATTTTTTAAAATGTTTCTGAATAAGTTTCTTATCTTCTTTCCAAAGAGTTTCAAAGTCCTTGCTATCTTGTAAAATAATATGACCTAATTCTCCACCATAACCCTCTCCACTATATAAATTCCCATTAATAATTACCCCTCCACCAATACCTGTTCCCAAAGTTAAAATAAAAAAATTCTTTTTCTTACAACCAATCTTTAATTCTGCAATTGCAACACAATTTGCATCATTTTCAACCTCTACCCTTTTCCTAAATCTTTTTTTTAGAGCATTTTTCAAATCAAAATTTCTTAATGGAAGATTTGGAGGATTTTTAATAATACCATCCTTCAAAGGTCCTGCACTAGAAACCCCAATTCCCTTTACATCTTTTGACATTAAAATATCTATACTTTCATACATAACCTTCAAAAGCTCTTTTTTTGTTTTTGGAGTCAATCTTTTTACATAATTTGTAATTTTATTATTCTGAACCAATGCCACCCTTAAATTCGTCCCCCCAAGATCAATCGCAATTACCTTTTTCCCATTACTTCCTACCATATTTATCCTCCAGCCTTATTTCATCTTTTTCATCAAATTTACCATGAGCTATTTCAAGAAATTCTACTTTTTTCTTCTTAGCAATAACTCTATGCACAACCCCTTTTCCAATTTTAATCTTCTCACCCTTTTTAACTTTCTTTACTTTTTTACCTAATTGAACAAAACCATCTGTTAAAAAATACCATTCTTCAATACGATTTTTATGTTTCTGTAAACTTAATTCTTGAGAAGGTTTAACACTCAATATCTTAACAGTACATTTCTCATTAAAAGCAAATTGTTTAAATTCACCCCAAGGCCTTTTTACAATTTTCATATTCATTTAAAGATCTAAATTCCTTACACCCATTTAACAACTATAAAAGGAAAAATGAAGGTTGGTTTAAATAGTTTTTGTGTTAGATAATCTTCTGCAAAGACACTCTTAAATGAATCTTCCAAACCTTTATTAATATTCATTGTATCTTATTTAAAAAGGGGTTAATAAAAAAATGCAGAAACTACTTCCTAAAAAAGAATTACATAACTTTATTGAAAATTTAATGAAAAAATACCAAGTTATAGCTCCGATTAAAGAAGATAATACTAAATTTAAGGTTATTCAAGACCCTAAACAAATTTTTCTTAAAAAAATAACCCAAGTTCCAATAAAAAAATTCTTTATGCCTGATAATGAAACTCTTCTAGAATTCAAAAATAATAAAATTACAGAACCACTAGATAAAATCCCTAACAGAATTATTTTTGGATTAAGAAAATGTGACCTAAATGCATTACTCATACTTGACAAAGTTATGCATGATCCAAATTACATTCAAAAAAGAAAAAAAACAATCCTTATAGGTATCTACTGTGAGAATCCTGATAAATATTGTTTTTGTAATTCCATGGAACTTGAAGATTATCATGACCTTTTCTTTTATCCAGAAAAAGAAAACTACTACATCTCTATTGGCTCAAAAAAAGGTGAAGCCTTAGTAAAAAACCTTCCAAATGCTAAAAAAGAAATAATAAAACCAATCAAAAACTCAAAAGAACTTTTAGATAAAAATATTGATAAACATTATAAAAACAGAATTTGGGAAACTGATGCTGAAAAATGTCTTAGCTGTTCTGCATGCACAGTATACTGTCCTACCTGCAATTGTTTTGATATTAAAGATGATTTAAATATAAATCTTAAAGATGGCATTAGAAAAAGATCTGAAACTTCTTGCCAACTCCAATCTTTCAGCAGAGTTTCAGGAAACAAGGTTTTTAGAAATTCTAGGCTTGCAAGATTTAAACATTTTGTCTATCATAAAATTTCCTATTTTAAAAAACAACATAACAAATATATGTGTGTTGGCTGTGGAAGATGTCTTAGAGTCTGTCCTACGAAAATTGATTGGGTAAAAACAATAAATTTGCTTAAAGGAATGAAGAATAAAAAAGGAGGAAATCCTAAACAAGGTTAACTCGTTATCTTAGGGAAGGTGACTCGTTAAGAAAACCTAGGTTTTCATACAAAATGATATACAAACCAAATCCCTACAAAATTATAGGAATTCAAAATTTTACAGAAGATATAAAACTCTTTAAAATCAAATATAATTTAAATCCAAAACCTGGACAATTTATAGAAGTTTCAGTTCCTGGAATTGGAGAGTGTCCTCTTGCTTCATGTTCATTTCATAAAAACCATGTTGACCTATTAACAAGAAATGCAGGTAATGTTACCTCTGCTATTTTCCAGTTAAAAAAAGATAATACTATTTTCATTAGAGGCCCTTATGGAAATGGATTTCCAATAAAAAAATTAGAAAATAAACATCTAATCTTAATTGCAGGTGGAACAGGAATTGCTCCAGTAACATCTCTTATAAATTATATTGAACAAAATAGAAAAAAATTCAAAAATATTTATATTTATTTTGGTTTTAGAAACCAAAAATATATTTTATTAAAAGATAAAATAAAAGATTGGAAAAAGAAATTTAATGTAACAATTTGCCTAGATAAAGAACCTAAACCAAAAGACCTAAACTGTGAAATAGGATATATTCATAATATTATAAATAAAGACAATATCCCTATAAAAAATACAGCAGCAGTATTATGTGGTCCAGAAATTATGATGCAATTAACAACAGAAAAACTTAATGAATTAGGATTATCAAATAATAAAATATATTGGTCAATGGAAAGAAGAATGGAATGTGGATTTGGAAGTTGTAATCGTTGTCTTATTCAAGACCTATATGTTTGTAAGGACGGTCCTGTTTTCAGATATGATATTATTAAACCAAGACTTGATAATGAAAATTCAAATAATAATGTAAAATGAAAAAAGAAAAAAAAGAAAAAAGATGGA
>CAZJPU010000099.1:0-4240 GCA_964548105.1 Candidatus Woesearchaeota archaeon
TGAGTTTCTATATCTTCATCAGCTATTATCTCTAATTCTACTGCAGGTTTAAATCCTTTAATATTTTCAATATTTATTGAGCAATTGTTTAGTTTGAATGTTTCTCTTTTCTTATCAACAATACAGAATATCTTAAATCCAATACTTTCTAAAATCTTTTGAGTTTGTTCAAGGTTTAAAACTTCTGTCTCATATTCATGAAATGCATTATGATCTCCTAATTCTTCAAGAACCTTAGAATTTAATTCAAAAATCTCAGAATCTTCTTTTATAGTTTTTCTGATTCTTAATGCATAGGATCCGGGATCATGTTGCTGTACTTCTTCAAATTTATCACTTTTTTTGTCACAATACCAGTAATCAACAATATGCTTTTTTGATTCTTTCTTTGCCCCCAATTCCTCTAAACGCTTTTTAAAATCATCAATATTTTTTATAAATGCTCTTATCTCAATTTCCATTTATTTTAACTTATTAAATATGGTATATAAATATTTATATAAATCATAATTTTTTTAAATTTTATAAACCGTTAGAAAAATTATTCATAAAATGGCCAAATATTTTACTCTAGAGGGTCTTGCTAGATTTAGAGAAAAACTTGAATCTAAAGAGGGTAAACTTAGTCAATTAGAATCAGGGATGGCTGCTGCTTGTGAGGATGGTAACACTTGGCATGACAATGCTGCTTATGATTATTTAACCAATCAAATTAGAATGGCAGACCGTAGACTTTCTGATGAACATTCATTGTTAAATGGAGTACAGATTATTGAGTATAAAGATCAATGTGAAGAGATTTTTCTAGGTTCAAGAGTTACGATTTTATTTGATAATGAAAGGGAAGAATATGAAATTGTAGCTTTTGGAGAAGAAGATTTTGATGAGGGTAGAATTCTTTACGAAAGCCCTCTTGCTAGTACTCTTCTTAACCATAGGGTCTCTGATACTTTTGAGGTGAGTATTGGTGGGAAAGTTAGATTGATTAAAATCTTAGATATAAAAACTCCAAGAAAATATGATAAATAGTATTCCCACAATTTCCCAGAAATATATTCATACAAAAAGTATAAATAGGTACCAAAAGTACAATGACCTCCCGAGTGCTGTATAAAAAGGTTCATATAAGTTTTCCAAGACAGGAAGAAAAAAGATTGCTGATGCTATAATTAATTGAAAAGTTATAAAAATAGAAAAAACTAGTTTAAAAAAGATAAAATGGAAACACACTCAATAATAAAACCTCCAGAAAGCAGATTTATAAAAAGTGGGAGAGTTAAACTTTTTCCAAATGAAGAAATTGGAAAGCACGTTACAGATAAGAGGGAAGAAATTTTAGTCGTTTTAAAAGGAACAGCAGCATTGTATAAAGATGATAAAAAAATTGTTCTAAAAACAGGGGATACCTATTTTATTGAAGAAAATGTTACCCACAATGTTAAGAATGAGTCTGATATTGAATTAGAATATATTTATGTGGTAACTCTTTTTGATTAGAATTAAATTCACACCAAAAAAGCAACTATGTACCTTTATGGTCACTGGCCCCAAGGGTGATGTATCCTGGTGTTATATAGTGATATTTCATGATATAAATTTTTTCACATAAGTTTTATATAATCTTCTTTAGACTATCTAATATGAGAAAGCAAAAGAAAAAATCAATTCTTATTGTAGAAAAGATAAAAGGAGGTAAAAAATGACAGACAAAAACTTATTTTACATTTTTGGAATATTGCAAGCAATGACTTTAGGATTAATCATCTTCTTTATGTTGGGAACAACAAATATTGGAAGAGATACCTCTATCGTATTAAGCGCTTTATTCCCAATATGTACATTAATTATTGAATATATGATTTATTCAAAGAAATAATATCTCTATAAAACATTCTCAAAAACACGAACTATGTACCTTTTGGTTCAATGACCCCAGAGGTCTATGCAATTACATTTTCTAGATAATATTTTTGCCTTGAAGTCAGTATTTGCAGGAGGGATTTAGCTTCTATCCTAATGTCTAATAAAAATTTCATTCTATCCTCATTATTTTCTAGTCCACTATAATCAATTTTATAAAGCAATTTTATTTTTCATTAGTTATTCTAAACTAGTTTAATAAAAAAAGATGGTAGAAAAAAATATAATTATAAATGAATCTTTTTCAAATGAAGATTTTTCATCATTTAATAATCCTGAGGAAATAGAGTTTGACACCTCTGAATTATTAGATCTAAAAGTAGAAGCAGAAGAAATGTTTCAGGAAACAAAAATTGATTCTTTGATCTCTTTTGATCTTGTTAAAAAGAATTTAGAATACCATCTGCCTCATCAAACAGAGGGTGCCTTAAAAATAATCAAAGAAATGAATGGTACTGCACTTTTAGCAGATGAAGTGGGGCTAGGAAAAACCATTACAACAGGGTTAATATTAAAAGAAGGGATTATTAGGGGATTTATTAAAAAAGCAATAATCATAACCCCTCCTTCATTAGTGGACCAGTGGGTTGCAGAATTAAAAGAGAAATTTGAACTAGATTTTAAAATAATCGAAACCCATGAGGATTGGAAGAATAATTTTGTGATAGCTTCTCTAGATAGGGTTAAACTCTATGATAATGAGATAGGAGAATTTAAACATAAAAAAGCACATGAAATTCAGTGGGATTTATTAATTGTAGATGAGGCCCATAAACTCAAAGAAAAATCAACAATTAGGTGGAAATTTGTAGATCGAATTCAAAAGAAAAGGTTTTTAATTTTAACAGCAACACCTTTTCAAAATAATTTAATTGAACTCTATAATCTGCTTCATCTTCTAAAAAAAGGACATCTAGGAACAATACAGGAGTTTAAGAAAAATTTTCTTTTTAAGGGAAATAAAAGATACCCCCTGAATCCTCAAACATTAAAAATAAAATTAAGAGAGGTAATGGTCAGAAGAAAGAGATCAGATACAATAATTAATTTCAAAAAAAGAATTCCAAAAGTTGAAGCAATTGAATTAACTCCCCAAGAAATGCAAATATATAATGATACCTGTGAACTATTAAAAAAAGAATATTATTCAGCAGATGGACACAAAATTGATGGAAAATTAATTGTCTATGCCATGCTTCCAAAGGTTACAAGTTCCTCTCGGTCAGCAATTGAATCTCTTCAACGAATTATTGGAGATCCAAAATATCATCAAGATACAAAAGATTTTGCTCAGAAAATTTTAAATGATTATAAAACCCTTAAAAAAGATTCAAAGGTTGAAAGATTTGTAGAAATTGTAACTCAAATAAGAAAGGAAGATCCTAAAGCAAAAATTCTAGTTTACACCAAACATCCCACCACACTGAATTATATCCTAGAAAAATTAAAACCTCTTAATCTTAAAATTGTTCCATTTATAGGGGGAATGGACAGAGAGGAAAAAACAGAGATTATTCGCCAGTTTAAGGAAGAGGCAGACATGTTAATTAGCACTGAAACTGGGGCAGAGGGACTTAATTTTCAGTTTTGTAATAATTTAATTAATTATGATCTTCCCTGGAATCCTATGGCAGTTGAACAGAGGATAGGAAGATTAGACAGAATCGGACAAAAAAAAGACATTAATATCTATAGTCTTGCAACAAAAGGTACCATGGAAGAGCATGTTATTGATCTGATAATAAATAAAATGTGCTGCGTTGGTTTGGTGATTGGAGAACTGCCAATTATTCTTTTTAACTTAGGTTTAGATGGAGCTGGAGAGTCTGGATGCAATAAAATTGAAGAACAACTAATGAACTGTTTTATTGATTCTAAGAATAATTTAGAAATCTTTGCAAATGAGGTAAGTAAGATTAATGAGACTCTTCAGAAAGGAATAGCAGAATATGAAAAAAATAAACAGGAGAACACTAAACTGTTAGATAAAAATGGTAAATGAAAAATTAATAATTTTTATAGAAAAATTTTTTAAAAATCTCAAAAGTAAAATCTCTAGAGATAACAACCTTCTTACAATAACTAATATTCCAGAAAAATTTGAAAAGTTTGCAAATAAAAAAGGACCTTACCTACTAGTCTTTCAGAAAGAACATATGACAGAGAATACAGAGCTTATACAACCTGGAAGTGAATTACTTAATTCTATGAAGAGATTTTTAGAAAATAGTGCCACGACCACTTTGCTTAGACTAAATTTTGAGTCAGATCCTGTAACACTTATAAAAAAACACCTAGATTTTCAGAATTGCAATATTTC
>CAZJPU010000100.1:0-4206 GCA_964548105.1 Candidatus Woesearchaeota archaeon
GATTATGTTTTGGATCTTGAAAATAAGTAATTGTTGCATCAGCAATTGCAACTGCAGTATCTGCAATTAAAAGATTTTTATTATTATGCCTCTCCCCCCCTTCAAAAAAACCCTGTACATGATCTTCCACATATATTAACATCAGCATCTTCATTAGTTCTGAGAGCTCTTCATTTTCCTCATAATAACTTGAGGCTATTTCAAGGGCATAAGGGCCCTTTTCTTCTTCAACTATAAACTCTAAATTCCCATTATTATATGCTTCATTTAATTCTTGATCACTAATTTGAGAGATTGAATGCCCCCTCCCATGTATTTGTGCTAAAAGTGTTTTAGGATAACCTGCTTTTTCCACAACCATCATTTTATTTGAAAAATCATAATATTCCACACAACCATTATCTAATGCATCTTCTAAACTAATTGATAATGATGGTGGTTCTCTACCAGTCATTTTTTTAAATAATTTTCTAGAATGTTCTTCTAAATCCTTATATCTTTTTTTATCATCTTCACTAACCTTATTAAAAAACATAGATGCTTGAAATTCTGATTCTGCTTCTTTTGCAACATAAATCCTTTTTTCAATATGCTCTCCTAAAAGTGAAGAGGACATACTTGTAAGTCTTAGTTCTAAATCTTCTCCAGAATTTATGTATCTAGAAAGTTTTTGTTTTTGTTCAGAATTTAATTCTTCTGGTAGTGAATTACAATAATCTTCTGTTTCAGTTATAGCTCTTGTATAAGCCTCTAATACTTTTGATCTATTTCTTGCAATTTTTAAAGATGTTTCTAAACCTTCACTTATCTGTTTTATTTTTGGGACATAACAAGAACTATAAGTTAAGACCATTGTTTTCTTTGGAAAATCAGTAGTAATTGAATAAGGAGCTTTAAGCTTAACATGTTCTTCAAAACTTAAAGTAGCAAGAGCCCCAAAACCAATCAATCCAGAGCCTATCATAAAGTTTCTACGATTAAGAAGATTTGTTTTTGACATTTTATCTATTTATAGAAGTGTTTGAAAGATATAAAAGTTGCTGAAAAAATATTTGACTGTGTAAGAGATAAGGCAAGTCCAAAGTCTTTACTGATTCGGAGATAAGGTAAGTCCAAATAAGTTAGTTCTACTGATTTGGAGATAAGGTAAGTCCAAATAAGTTAGTTCTACTGATTTGGAGATAAGGTAAGTCCAAATCTATCGCTTCACTGATTCGGTGTTCCAGAAAACCTTCCCTGATTACCTTGCATTTCACCACCAAGTTCTACAGGAAGATTTTGAAATCCTGCACCATAAATAGAGTGATGGATTGCAGGATTAATAGGACCTTGACCCATATAATAAGAACCAAGACCTCCTAACTGATTCCAAGAAGGACCTCCACCCATAGAGTATAAAGGACTTCCACTATATTCTAAATTATATGGAAATGGACTTGTTCTAAAATGCTGGAAAAAATTTCCTCCTTCAAAAATCTTCTTACCTTTAAACTTAGATTTTTCTAATACTTCTAAAATATCTTTCATAGGAAGATCACCCATTCCAGGAGGAAGATCAGTATGAGTAGAACCAAAATTATCATTATAATGAAGATGTTTGACATAAGGAGCAACAGCTTTTGTTTCTTTAACAACTTGTTCAGGACCAAAACCTTGTTTTCGCATCATACTAATATGAGAAGTATCCCAAGTTACTCCGATTAATTTTTCTGCAGTCTTTCTTGCTTGTGATGATGTTTTTCCTTGATCCATAAGTTTTTCTTCAAATTTTTTTCTTGTGATTTGAATTAAATCTTTTAAATCCTGACCACTTGCAATAGCAGAACCATAAGGAGGATTTTCAACACTAATAATAGGAGATTTCTCCCCAAACTTTTCATAAGTTTTTAAGGCAACATTACTTAGGGTTTCACTTGCTTTTTTCTTAGCAAATTCTTCAATAGGCACATATTGCTGAGGAGGAGTTTTATCAGTAATATCTTGCATACGTTCAATCATATTTTGAATAGCACCAGAATATTCACCAAGAAAATTAATATTTCCCCCTTTTTCTAATTTTTCATGGATTATATTAAAATCTTTTTCAAAATTTCCTCCAGCTTCTTTTAAGCTATCTTTTCCATCAGTATTTGCATATTTATAAGCTTGATTATAAAGATTTTGAAGAGAAGACATTGTATTATCTAAATAAATTTTTCCATTTTTAGCTTCTTGAGCAGCTACTTTTTGTGAGGGGCTATAATTATCTTCTTTTGTATTTGCAATCTGAGGTAAGGCCCTATCAAGGAGTTCATCTCCTCTTTCTTTATAAAAAACAAGTTGAGAAAGCTGATTATACCAATGAGAACTATTAGCAACTTTTAATTCTTTTTCAGGAGTATAAATCTTTCCCTCTGGATTTTGAGGATAATAACGCCACTCTCTTTCTAGATTAATCATTTTTCCATTTTCTTGATCAACTGCAGTCATTTTTCCCATCACAGGCCCTCCTATTTTCTTTTCTTCTGCAGTAACTAACCTATGAGTTTCTGGAATCATTTGAGAACCCGGAACTCCTGAAGCATGAATTGTTACAGGAACATTGCCATCTGGATTAACTGATTGACTTTTTTCAACAAAAGATATGAACTGCCTTTCAACAGCTTCCCTATTTTCTTCTGTCCATCCTTGTTCTGTAAATCCTGAAGGATCAATAACTGGTGCATGAACAGTAGATTCTGCTCCAGTAAGTTTATTCAGTCTATGAATTTCTTTAAGATGATCTTTTGGCATCATTTCAAAAACTTCAGGATTAATAACAGAAACCTCAGTTGTTTTCATTCCTTGATTTAAAAGATTGCTGACCTCTCTTAATTGATTAGAAGTCTGGATACTAGTTGTTGCTCCTATTTCTCCAGTAGGTACTTTATAACCAATAAAATTATAACTAGGATCAAGAAGGTGAGTTGCTCCAGGGTACAGACTTTCATAATTAACCATCTTTTATATTCAGGGAAATATCTATAATAGAAAAGATGTTTTTGTTTAAATAACTTTGGATAATTTGGTGTTTTTAAGAATTCTAATTAAAAAATTTTGAGTATTAATTTCTCTTAAGAATTTGATTTTTTCTCCTCATTAATTAGGGTGGAAGAAATATAAATTCAAAGATAAAAGAGTCAAACTAAGGTATTCCTGACAAAACTTATAATTTATAATTAGTTATAGACTTGAGGTTTACTTTTTTAAAAATAGAATTATTTCTCATTAAAATCTTCTTCTTTCTTTTCCTTGAAAAGGAAGTCCCCCACTTAATACATCTGACTCTCTTCCAGGTGTTCCTACATAGTGTTTTTCTTGAGATTCCATTCCCATACCTCTTTGAAAACCTCTCATACTAACATCTTGACTTCCCTGAGAATTTAAGGAATTATCTCGTATTGCTTGCTCATCAATTCTTAAAGCTCCTCCAGTAGTATCTATTTGACTATCAAGATTAGTTTTCATTTGTGGTTGAGATCCTGCTTCTGCATAAGCTGCTGCAGCATAATCTGATTCATAAGGAGCATTGTATAATTGTGAAGGACCTGCATAACCATGAGTTTCTCCCTCAGGTTCAACCACAGTAGTTTGAGAAGGAGTATCCTGTAAATCATCTAATTTTTCAATAGGTTCTGAATCTAAATAAGGGTTTGTTTGCTCGCCTTCTTGGAAATTTGGTCTAGGAGTTCCACTATCAGATTCATCTATAATATTTGCAGACCCTATATCTTCATCATCTTCGTCTTCTTCATATAGTTCTTCGTCTTCTTCAAATTCTTCTTTATCTTCCATTTTAATTATGTAAAACCTAGGAAAAAGAATTATTTAAACTTAGCGATTATTATAAGTAAAACAAATTCTCTTAATGTTTTAGATTATCCTGGTAAATTTAAGAATTTATGTGCTGCAACTTCTGGAGAAGATGAATCTACCTTATCTGTAGCAGGTAGTGAAGCCATTCCATGAGATTTTTTGTAAATATCATAAATTGCATAAAGACTATTCATAGCATTTGCTTCTCCAACATTTCTTATATATTTTTCTGCATAACTATCTGGTTTAACTCCTTTTTCTTTTAATTTTTTTAATTTTTCTTCTTTTTCTTTTTCTTCTTTTTCTTTTTTCTTAGAATTAAAGATTGATGCAATTGCTGTAAAAGGATTTATGTCGATAGGTGTTTCTTTT
>CAZJPU010000101.1:0-4172 GCA_964548105.1 Candidatus Woesearchaeota archaeon
CCTGGAGAACTAAATCTTATAGTTGAAATTGAGGGAGAAGTTGAAGAAGAATCAGAATGTTTTAATAAAGGTTAATTTTATAAAATTCATTTCTTTTTTTAGAATATGGAATTTGTTAATACTCTTCCTTATCTTAGTAATCCTATTGAGGAGTTTAAAGGTTTTAAATTAGTAAGCTGGGAAAAAGAAATATATCCTAAATTTAAGGGAGGAGTAAAGAAAGAAGAACTTAAATTTTTTTCAGAGTTCATAAAGAAAAATAAACTAAAAAGCATTATTGACTTTGGAGTTGGTGGTGGAAGTGAATTAAGTGGTATCTATGAAATATTGAAACAAGAGGGATATAAATTAGAAACCGTAGAGGCAAATGAGGTTGATGACGCATTTATAGAACAAGCTTCAAAACTATTTAAGAAAAAGAAACAAAATATCATTATACACAAAGCAAACTGGTTAGATTTACCAGATGCAAATCCTCCTTACCCATATCCTTTTGATTTTGGATTTCTCACTGGAAACTCATTGACTTATATTGGTGGAGGAACAAGAGGGTATACAAAAAAAGCTCAGCAGATAGTTGTGGATAAATTTTCAAAATTAATCAAGAAAGGTGGATTTTTATTTATAGATATGAGAAATTATGACTACATTAGATCTTTAATGAATTTACCTAAAGAAAAGATCTTGGATAATTTCACTTTTGACTATTCAATATATTATCATGGATTTCAAGAGAAGATAACGGTGTTTCCGGCATATATTAGTGATACTGTTGTGGTCTTGCATTATTATGATAGAGAAAAGAAAACTTGGAGTAAATTAAATTTATATCCTATATACCAAAAAGATATGGAGGAAATTTTGAGTAAAGACTTTAAAATAATCAAGAAGTTGCATGATTTCAAAGAGCAAGATAAAAAAAAGAGTTTATTTGTTCAATATTTGGTTCAAAGAAAGTAATTTGGTAGATCTCACAAATCACTATAAACTGGAAATTTAGAACAAAGTTCTTTAATTTGTTTATTAATTGTTTTTTGAAGTTCTTCATTTTCTGGTTCTTTTATAACCTGAGACATCCAATTTCCTACTAATCTCATTTCTGGTTCTTTCATTCCTCTTGTTGTAAGAATAGGGGTTCCTATTCTTATACCACTTGGTCTAAAGGGTGTTGAAGGGTCTCTTGGTATTGAATTAGCATTAGTACAAATACCTGCATTTTCTAATGCAACTGCAACTTTTTTTCCTAAACCAATACCAAATGGTGTTAAGTCAATTAAAATTAAATGGTTATCAGTTCCATTACTAACAAGTTTAATATTATTTTCCATTAAAGTTTTTGCAAGTTCTTTACTATTTCTTACAATTTGAAATGCATAATCTTTAAATGAAGGTTTTAATGCTTCTCCTAATGCAACAGCAATACCTGAAATAGTGTGTTCATGAGGTCCTCCTTGAAGTCCTGGAAAAATTGAACGATTAATTTTTTTTGCAAGTTCTGGGTCTTTTTCAAGTCCTTTTTTTGTAATCATAATCATTCCTCCTCTTGGACCTCTTAAGGTTTTATGAGTTGTAGTTGTTATAATATGTGCATAAGGCACAGGACTTTTATGAGCTCCTCCTGCAACAAGTCCTGCGATATGAGCAATATCTGCAACAAGATATGCACCAATTTCATCAGCAATTTCTGCAAATTTTTCAAAAGGAAATTCCCTAGCATAAGCAGTAGCTCCACACCAGATAAGTTTTGGTTTGTGTTCTAATGCTATTTTTCTTAATTCATCAAAATCAATATAACCGTTTTCATCAACATGATACTGGATACTTTTAAAATATTTAGAAGTAACACTAACATTCCAGCCATGAGTTAAATGACCGCCATCAGGCAAAGCAAGGCCTGAAATTGTATCTCCTGGTTCACAAACGGCATTATATACTGCAAAATTTGCAGGACTTCCAGAATAAGGCTGAACATTAACATGTTCTACACCAAATAATTTTTTTGCTCTTTTTATTGCCAATGTTTCAACTTCATCAATATTTTCCTGTCCTTGATAATATCTTTTAAATGCATAACCTTCAGAATACTTATTGTTTAAAACACTGCCCACTGCATCAAGCACTGATTCACTTGCATAATTTTCACTAGGAATCATATTAAGAACTTCTTTTTGCCTAATTAATTCTTTATTAATAAGATTAGAAATTTCAGGATCTGTTGCACTCACTTTTTTCATGTTATTTGAAAACTTTGTTATTTTATAAGGATTGTTGTGAAAAGATTATATTGTCTTGTAATATATTTAATGAACTGCAATCTCATTTTTATATCAAATAGATTATTATTTATTATGGAAAATAAAAAAGGGAAGATTATTGTTATAGAAGGAACTGATTGTTCTGGAAAAGAAACACAGACAAAACTTCTTTTAAAAAGATTAAACAAAGAAGGAATTGTTTGTGAAGAATTTGGTTTTCCTGTATATGGAAGTGCTAGTGGAGATATTGTTGGAGATTGTTATCTTGGAAAAAGTAGAAGAGGTCAAGGAGGGAGCTGGTTTGGAGATGCAGATAAGGTGGACCCCAAAGTTGCTTCACTATATTATGCTGCAGATAGAAGATATTGGGCTCCAAAGATTATTGAAATAATAAATTCTGGTAAAAATATTATTTTAGATAGATATTATTATTCAAATATGGGACATCAGGGAGGTAAACTAGAAAGTAAAGAACAAAGACAAAAACTTTTTGATTGGTTAGAAACACTTGAATTAGGGCTTCTTGAACTTCCAAAAGAAGATACAACTATTTTCTTATATATGCCAACAGAAGTTGCACAACAATTAAAAGGGGGAAGAGATAATAGTGATTCTAATAATTTTGACAAACTCGATAGTCATGAGACAAATCCTGAACATCTTAAACGTGCAGAACAAACTTATCTTGAACTTGCAGAACGCTATGGATGGATTAGAATTAATTGTGCCCCTGATAAAACAATAAATAGTTTGAAAACAGTAGAACAAATACATGAAGAATTGTATGAAAAAGTAATAGAAAAAATAAGAACAAAAACAGCAATAGAAGATATTGAAAAGAGACTAATGAATTTTGTAAAAAAAAGAACTCATGAAAGAAATTATGAAATTACTCCTGAACACTCTTATATTCATTTGACAGAAGAAATAGGAGAGGTTGCACGCCAACTTTCTAATAAAAAAATGCGACCTGATCTTTTTGATAATGAAAATTTAAAAGAAGAAATTGTTGATGTTATCTTAGAGAGTATAATCCTTGCAAGAGTATCTGGAGTAAATCTTAGTAAAGATATTAATAAAAAAATAGATAAACTTTTTGAAAAACACGGGTATGAAGAAGGACAAGATTAAGTTGTAAAAAGATTTTTATATAAGGTTGCATTATTAATTGAAATAATAAACCTCCTAGAAAGATTAATAAAATCTAAAGAATGCCTTTATTTTAATGGAAATAAAAAAAGCTAATCTTGATAACTTATCTGAGATTGAAGAATTATCTAAAAAAAATAATTTTGAGATAGATAGAGATTGGAAGGATTTGATTTTATCAGAAGATAAGAATATGTTTATATTGTTAGAGAATAATAAAATTATTGGTTTTTCGGGATTCATTCGATTTCCTTGGAATAATACAATTCAGATTTCTAACATATTTATTCATCCAGATTATAGGGGTAGAGGTTTTGCAATTAAATTAATTCAACATGATATTGATGAAGCCAAAAAAACTTCTTTTAGATGTTTAATTGCTGAAGCCCCGTCTTTAAATCCTGTAAAAAAACTTTATGAAAAAATAGGATTTAGAAAATGTGGATATAATGATAGATATTATTCTAATAAAGGAAAGGAGATCTGTATTTGGATGTCTCTAGAAATTTAATTAGGGAACTACAAAAATCTTCGTAAAAAGATTTTTATATAATGTTACATTATTAATTGTAATAATAAGAGAAATAAAAATATGGTATTAAACGTTATTTTAGCAGTTATTGGAGCAATTCTAATACTTGAAGGATTATTAGTTTTCTTGTTTCCAAAACAAATAATAAAATCGTTTATGGAAATAAAGAAGAAGAAAATAATAAGAAAGATTGGTGGTTGGGAGATCGTTATAGGAATTTTTATAATTATTCTCTC
>CAZJPU010000102.1:0-4040 GCA_964548105.1 Candidatus Woesearchaeota archaeon
TTTAATGAAAGATTCCATATCTTTTTTTTATCTGTTAAATGAATATGAAATCTTTTTGTTTTTCCTTTGTATTTGGATTCTCTTACAAAGAATAATCTGTTTTTATCATTTGACTTTTTTGGTTGATATTTGTGTTTTTTTAATTTTTCTCCTAGTTTTATTTTATTTTTCGGAGTAAATATTATTATATCCATAATTCCTTTTCCTCCTAATCCTTTTACTGAGGTACTTCCAATATGTTCAATTTCTATATTTTTTGGAAGTATTTTTTTTAATTTTGATTTTTCGTTTTGAAAGAATTTTTTAAAATTCTTGTTGTAATTTTTAAATACATATATATTTTTCATTTTTCTAATTTTTTTATTTTACAAAGAAAAAAACCTTCCATATTATTATCATGATGATAAATTCTTATGCAGTTTTTTAAATCTGGATGAAGAATTTTGTTGTTCCATTTAGTTATTCCAGGTCTTGTTTTAATTGGTAAGTTATTTATGGGTAAAATTTCTATATTGTTATTTTCTATTAAATGTTGAACGACAAGTTCATTTTCTTCAGGAGAGTGAGTGCATGTGCTGTAAATCATGATTCCATTTGGTTTTAGAAGTTCAAGAGCTTTTTGTGCAAGTTGTTTTTGTTTTCTAGAAAGAGATTTTAAAAGACCTTCAGACCATTCAAGAAATGTTCGAGGACTTACTCTAATATTTCCTTCTCCAGAACATGGAGCATCAACAAGAATTTTGTCAAAATATATATTTAGTTTTTTTAATCTTTCACAAAGTTCTGCTCCTTCATGTCTTGTTATTATTGTATTAGTAACACCAAAACGTTCTAGATTAGCAGATAGGATTTTAATTCTACCTATAGAAAGATCATTTGCAATAATTGTTCCTTGATTTTGCATTAATGCTGCTGCTTGAGTAGTTTTACTGCCTGGTGCTGCACATAAATCTAGGAGAAGTTCATCAGGTTTTGGATCTAATGCAAAAATAGGCATCATACTTGTAATTTCTTGAACATAATAATAACCTAAAAGATGTTCGGTTGTTTTTCCTATTTCACCAGGGTTTAGATTACCTTGAATTTGCATAATCTCTGGATAATTAGGAAATTGTTTAATCTTCCAATTTTTAGGGTCAAGTCTTTGTTTTAATTTTTCAGAAGAAATTTTAAGAGTATTCACTCTAATTGATTTTTTTGGTCGTGTTTTAGAAAATTCAAAGAATTTTTTGACATCTTCTTCATTATCTAGGAGTTGTTTCATACGTTCAATAAATTTTGGTTTTGGTTGGTATTCCATGTAATAATAGATAATCAAGAATAGCTTTTAAAATTATCATAAACTAGCGCCAAGAAAAAGAATTATGATAAACACCTTCTGATTCAAAAAGAGGAGCTCCTTTTGAGGTTTTCCCCTTTGTTAAATCATCTAAGTATATTTCAGCATCTTCAGAAGGTATTCCTAATTTAGATGCAACTAAATCTGGAGTTAAGTCTAATTTTTCTGTTGGACATGGTTGAGTTGCTAATAACATAATTTTTAAATATGCCTCTTGGTCAGTTCCAGGAATTGCAAGAGAATTATAAATACCTGAGCCCTGATTAGTCACAATCCCATAATCTTGAAGTCCTTCTAAAACCCCTTTAATAGTTTCTGCATCAGCCTTAGTTCCTAGTTGTTGTTGTAAACCCCTAGTTTTAACACCCCTATCTGGATGTTGAGGATTATGACTTGATGCGTTTTTAACTGCTCCTAAAACTCTATAAATAACTTCTTCATAACTTAGATAACCATTACCATCACCATCACCATCTCCATTGTTCCCTAATCTTGCTATAGTTCTATCACGGCCTCTTTCAAATCTTCCTTGTTTTTTCTTTTGTCTTTTAAGTTTTCCTTGTTTTGTCATTTCCAAAATATAGGAAAATGGTTTAAAAATGTTTGGATTTGAGATTTATTTGATTCTATGTCTAATATATTGTATTGTCTTTCATATATTTTTAAAAATAACCTTTTTTACTTATTTTTATGATAATTGGTATTATTGGTGGAAGTGGGTTAGATGATCCTAAACTTTTAAGGGATTATGTTGAAAAAGAAGTACAAACACCTTATGGAAAACCTAGTTCTAAAATATCCTGTGGTAAACTAGAAGGTGTAAATGTTTGTATACTTGCAAGACATGGAAAAAACCATGAGATAAGTCCTAGTAGAATTAATTTTAGAGCAAATATATATGCTTTAAAGATTTTAGGATGCACTCATATAATCGCAACAAGTGCTGTTGGAAGTTTAAAAGAGGAAATAAAACCAGGAGATTTAGTTTTTCCAGACCAGTTTATTGATTTTACAAAATTTAGGAAAACTACTTATTTTGACCAATATGGGGATGTTAGACATCCTGCTATGCCAGAACCTTATTCTAAAGAATTAAGAAAAATTTTAATTGAAAATTGTAAAGATTTAGGTTTTGAATATCATGAAAAAGCAAGAATGATGGTTATTGAAGGTCCGAGATTTTCAACTAAGGCAGAGAGTTTTATGTTTAGAAATTTTGCAGATATTATTGGAATGACCGGAGTTCCTGAATGTAGTTTAGCTAATGAATTAGATATTCCCTATGCAAGTATTACAATGTCTACAGATTATGATTGTTGGAAAGAAGGAGAAGAATCTGTAACTTTTGAAATAGTTATGCAGACAATGAAAGAAAATGCTGAAAAAGTCAAGAAATTGTTGTTAACTGTTATACCTAAAATTGGTAATAAGGATGAAGAATTTATTAAAGAAAAGATAAGAACTATTCCTGACTTTCCTAAACCAGGAGTAATGTTTAGAGATATTACTACATTATTAAAAGATCCTAAGGGAATGGATAAAGTAATAGAAATACTTGTTAAAAGATATAAAAGTATGAAAATTGATTTTGTAGCAGGTATTGAAAGTAGAGGGTTTATTATTGGAGGAATTTTAGCAACAAAATTAGGGGTTGGGTTTATTCCAATTAGAAAGCCTGGAAAATTGCCTTTTGAAACAGTAAGTGAAGAATATGAATTAGAGTATGGAAAAGATAAAGTAGAGGTTCATAAAGATGCAATTAAAGAAGGAGATAGAGTTTTGTTAATAGATGATTTAATTGCAACTGGAGGAACTTGTATTGCTTCAGCAAATCTAATTAAACAACTTGGAGGAGAGATTGTTGAATGTGGTTTTGTAGTTGAATTAGAAGACCTTGGAGGAAGAAAAAAGCTTGAAGATAAAGAATATAATGTTTTTAGTATTGTTAGATATATTGAATCTGGATGAGGTTTTGGGATAAAAGAGTGGATAAAGAATTAAGTCTAATTTGTAAAAGATAAACAGTAAGAATCAATCTCCTTTTAAAACTCTAATAGAATCAATCATCGGTAACATTATTCCTTGTTCCTCATCTCCAGGTTCACCATTAACTAAGTTTCTATGATGTTGGAGTGAATCATGCCTGCCTTTACTTTTAACACCGACATAATATAATAATCCTCTTTCTGAAATATCTCCTCTATCAAGATCATCTTGAGCATTAGGGCTTTGAACAATTTCTATTGGTGCTAAATAAGGGATATCCATAGCTAATACGTCTTCCATTTTCAGGTATTTGTTGCTAGGATTTCTAAAATCGTCTTCCATAATTTTATTGGTTAGAAATGGGTATTTAAAGATTTGTATCTTTAATTTTTTTATTAAAAGTTAAGTTTAAATATAGCTTTTTCTTAAGAAGACTATGAAAAAATTTGGTGAATTATTTAAAGAATCCTGGAAAGAATATAAATCTAATTTTAAGGTTTTTTTAGTTATTTTATTATTGTTAGGAGTTATTCCTGGATTAATTATGTTTATTTTGCAGATTCCTTTTAATCTTGAATTTTATAACCTAGGAAATAATGATTCTGCTATTTTTTCATTAATTTTTAATTCAATATATTCAATTCCTCTTTTTATTTTAAGTGTTGTTTCTATTCTTCTTAGTATATTTATGAGTAGTTCATTTATCTATAATGCT